>JBDQHQ010000074.1:0-9477 GCA_040264795.1 Akkermansiaceae bacterium
TCAAACTCCGAGGTTTGGGTGGCAGGGCTTTGGACATGATCGTGGATACGCTGAGGAGCTGGTCTCATGCAAGGTTGAAGTTTGGAAGTTTTCTCAAGGTCCGTTGGCCAACCCAAGCAGAGCATTGGGTTCAATGCCAGTCGCTTGCCAGCTCAGCTCAAATCAGCTAGAAAAAACAGGCTTGAAATATTTGTCAAATAAGTGACCAAATAGTTGCTATGATAACGCTTAATCAATGAGGTGGTAAGCAGACATGCGATACATCTTCAACACACCCTCATCATCCGAATACAACCAATAACATTATGGGACTTGATAAAATAACTACTAAATTTCAGGAAGCACTTCAGGCTGCACAGCAGCTCGCATCGCGTTCAGCGCATGCAGAGTTGAAAAGCCTGCACGTCTTGCTCACCTTGTTGCAACAGGAGGGCGGTATTGTCGTGCCGATCTTGGAGAAGGCCGGTATGGATGTGACGCGCCTCAAGGCCGAGACCTTAAGCGCCTTGGAGAAAGAGCCAAGTGTTCAAGGTGCTACCGCTCAGCCCCAGATGAGCTATGGCTTACGCTCCAGCTTGGATGCTGCAGACAAGATTCGAGAAGAACTGGGAGATGATTTTCTGAGCGTCGAGCATTTTTTGCTTGGCAACCTGGATTCAGATTCACCAGCAGGCAAATTGCTCAAGAAGGCGGGTCTGGATAGGTCAAAGGCGGACGCCGCACTTCAGGAGATCCGTGGCAGCCAGAAAGTCCCCGACCAGGATCCCGAGGGGAAGTATCAAACGCTCGAAAAGTATGGTGCTGATCTCACAGCAAAGGCACGGGAGGGAAAGATTGACCCCGTCATTGGTCGTGATGAGGAGATTCGCCGGATCATGCAGGTTTTATCCCGACGCACGAAAAACAACCCTGTTTTGATCGGGGAGCCTGGTACTGGAAAGACGGCTATCGTCGAGGGTCTTGCTCGCCGGATTGTCAGCGGGGATGTGCCGGACTCGATGAAAAACAAGCGCCTTATCGCCATGGATCTTGGCGGCATGATTGCGGGGGCGAAGTATCGTGGCGAGTTCGAGGACAGGTTGAAGGCTTTTCTCAAAGAGATTACCGAATCAGAGGGTGAGATCATTTTGTTCATTGATGAGCTTCACACGATTGTCGGAGCAGGAGCCAGCGAGGGTGCTGTGGATGCATCGAACCTGCTTAAACCGCAGCTTGCCCGCGGTGAACTGCATACCATTGGAGCAACCACACTGGACGAATACCGCAAGTATATCGAAAAAGACGCAGCACTTGAGCGGCGCTTTCAGCCCGTTCGTTGTGATGAGCCAAGTGTTGAGAGCACCGTTGCCATCCTCCGCGGTCTGAGAGAGCGCTATGAGGTTCATCATGGAGTGCGCATCAAAGATGCAGCTCTTGTCGCAGCAGCTAACCTATCAGATCGCTACATCACGGATCGTTTTTTACCTGATAAAGCGGTTGATCTGGTCGATGAGGCGGCTTCTCGTCTTAAGATCGAACTGGACTCCATGCCTACGGAAATCGACCGCATTGATCGTCAGGTCATGCAGCTTGAGATGGAGCGCCAAGCTCTCACCAAAGAAAATGATGATGCCAGTGCTGCAAGGCTTGAGAAAGTCACTGCAGAGATGGCAGATTTGAAGGAGCAAGTAGCGACCTTGATGGCCAGATGGAGGAATGAGAAAGATGTCATTGATGTTGTCCGGAATGCTCAGGAACGCATCGAAGAGCTCAAGAATGAAGCCGAACAAGCCCAGAGGTTGGGCGACCTTAACAGGGCATCGGAAATAACTTATGGCAACCTTCCGGATGCTGAGAAAGAACTGGCTGATGCTCAAGAAAAACTGGCCCAGCTTCAGGGTGACTCTCGTATTCTCAAGGAGGAAGTGACCGAGGAAGATATAGCGCGGGTGATTTCTTCCTGGACAGGAATTCCGGTAAGTAGACTTCAGGAAGGTGAGCGTGAAAAGCTTGTCAAGATGGAGGATCGAATCGGGGAGCGAGTCATTGGTCAGCGTGATGCTATTATAGCCGTCTCCAATGCCGTGCGACGTGCTCGTGCCGGTTTACAAGACGAGAATCGCCCGATTGGATCATTCCTATTTCTCGGGCCCACAGGAGTTGGCAAGACGGAACTCTCAAAGGCTCTCGCTGAGTTTCTTTTTGATGATGAAAGCTCAATGGTGCGCATCGACATGTCCGAATACATGGAAAAACACAGTGTTGCTCGACTCATCGGGGCACCCCCCGGTTATGTTGGTTATGAGGAAGGGGGCCAGCTCAGTGAACATGTAAGGCGCAATCCTTACTCGGTCGTGCTTTTCGATGAGATTGAGAAAGCTCACCCGGATATCTTCAATGTCTTGCTTCAGGTTCTCGATGATGGCCGCATCACGGACGGGCAGGGGCGCACAGTAGATTTCCGCAACACAGTATTAATCATGACATCAAATATTGGTAGTCAGTTCATCATGGACGAGCAGAACGCCGAGCAGAGAGAGGCCAAGGTGATGGAGGCTTTGCGCGGACATTTCCGTCCTGAATTTCTCAACCGCATTGATGAAACCGTCATTTTTGATCGCCTCCAGCGTGAAGAGCTTGGCGAAATTGTCGGATTACAGCTTGAGCGAGTGCGTAAGCGTCTGGCCAAGCAGGGAATTGGGCTCTCGCTATCACCGGAGGCAAAGGAGTTGATCGCCAATCAAGGATACGACCCTGTTTACGGTGCCCGTCCGCTGAAGCGTGCTATTCAACGGCACTTGCTTGACCCTTTGAGTCTTGAGGTTCTGGAGGGTAAGTATCAGGACGGAGATTTGATTCGTGCAGAAGCCCGTGAGGGCAAAATTGAATTTGAAAAGTAGTTTCACATCACAAAGACCGAGAACATGGGGTGATGACAACAACATCAAAAAGTCACAAAAATGCTGAATTAGTAGTTGGAAATAAGGCAAATATTGACTATAATAAAATTTAGCTGGATTAAATGTCACGTAATCTTAAATATCAGGATTGCATGACATATGATCACATAAGTTATATGCAGCTGCACTAAACTAACTATATTACGAAATGTCTAAGAAAGGAATATTCAGTATCGCAACAGGGGGAAGTAAATCATCATCCACGCCAGACACGGCTGCTGGCAGCGATAGCTTGTCGGATGATTCTAATCAGGGAGGTGTTGATGATTCTCCATTTGCACGTGATCCTGGTGAGGATAGCTCCAGCCCATCAGTGGGCGGAGGAGAACCATTTAAGATGAACGGTTTTGGTGCGAGCGATGATCAAGATGCTGAATCTGCAAACGACTCACCATTCAAGACGATTGATAGCCCTCAAGGGGATTATGAAGCTGCTAAAGCAAATCTGGAACCCCAACAGGATTTTGCCGCGGTAGGGACACCTTTCAAACCAGCCGTAGCTTCCATGGGCGATGAAGCTGACTCAGACCCTTCCCCGAGTGATGCAGCTGCCGATTTAAACGATGGAGATGCGGGTTCTCAAGCTCAGGTTAGTATTGAGCCCCCTGCAGCAGTTCCTGCAGCCACTCCAGCACCTTTCCAAATGCCTTCCTCAACTCCAGCTCAGCAGAATGCCAGTGACTCACCGGGTATGGAGCAACTCGAAATACGAGCTATTTTCGGTGTTGATCACCTTCTGGATGCCAATGAGATGATACAGCGTGCACGCTCGCTTTCCGGAATTGGGACAGTAGCGGCCGTTGGAGCTGCAGAGCAGCGTGCCCTTACCGACTTCCGCTCGGCGGTTAAGACTCTGGGCTTGGGTGACCCTGATCAGATGGAGCTGACTTTCGGAAGCGGTTCTGTAGACTTTATCTGCGAGGGGGGCACTACTCTGGCCGTCTTGCAACAAGGCCCATACGCCCCTGGAGTGAAGGAGACCCTTATTATTGTTGCGCGTGAGCTCAACAAATTAGCCTGATTGCTCATCATCCTGACCATAAAATGGTGTTATGCCGTTTTATGGTCTGCGGTGCTCCGTGGATCAAGTGCGACATCACAAGGCATCATATGGCTCAATTGAATCCAGCAGTTGATGAGATTACCGTTAAAGCTGCTATAGTCGGTCAGCCACTTTCCGGTAAAAAAAACATTATCGAGCAAGTCGCTGCCAGGTATGAGCAGTCGGCTATGAAGTCGCAGCTGGTCTCAGAGGCTGAGATCATTCGCACAGAATTTATTTGGCCCGAGCCTCTACCCAATGGACCATTCATCAGGGTAAAGCTGCTTGCTATGTCAGGGAAACCAGTGCATCGGGCTGCAGAGCAGCTTCTTCTGTCTGATTGTGATGCACTGGTCTTTGTGGTTAACTGTAACCCTACTCTTATATCCGAGAGTCAGGCCTCGTTGGCTAGCCTCATGGCTAATGCCCGCTTCACAGGTCTGAATTGGGGCGACATTAAACTAGTGTTGCAGTACAACAATGCTGAGTCATACCCCCACGTAAAGCCGGGCGACTTGGACGCATGGCTGGGTGTCAATACGGAGCAAGTAGAGCGCTACCATACACAATCTGATCTGATTGAGCATCACGGGCTTGCAGTCGATGCCGCGATACGGGGAGCGATTGCCCAAATGACCCCTCGCGAGCACATTGAGCCCGGGCTGCCAGCATAGCATCAAGCGATGCGTTGTGCAGATGGCATCAAATGATGCACGGGGTCTCAAAGTATACATTATGCTGTTGCTTCTGCCGCGCGCGCTACTCTCAGTATGGTTTGTTCTCCCATGTGAGGACCTAGAATTTGCAGGCCGACAGGCAGCTCACTTCCAGACTCCGAGCTGATGGTTCCACACGGGACGCTGATACCACAAATACCTGCGAGATTTGCCGATATCGTGAAAATGTCCGCCAAGTATTGTTGCAGCGGGTTGTCTTTGTCGGCTCCGATCAAGGGAGCTACATTAGGCGTCACAGGTGAGAGAATGGCATCGACACTTTGGTAGGCAGCAAGAAAGTCTCTCCTGATAAGATCTCTCACTTTCTGGGCTTTGTTGTAATATGCATCATAATATCCCGAGGACAGAACATAGGTGCCGAGAATAATACGTCGTTTAACCTCAGGTCCAAATCCGTGCTCCCTGCTGCGGCGGTAGAGGTCGAGAATATCATCGGGGTTTTTGGCTCGGTTTCCGTAGCGAACCCCATCAAAGCGGGACAAGTTCGATGATGCTTCAGCGGGAGCAATGATGTAGTAGGTCGCTACCGCATACTCTGTATGTGGCAGTGAGATATCAACTATTTCGGCTCCAGCGGACTCTAACTTTTTGATGACTTCGTCAATTTTTTGACGCACGGCAGGGTCAATACCGTCGCCAAAATATTCCTTGGGTAATCCAAGTTTCATGCCCGCAATGCCATCATGTAATCCCTCTGTAAAATCTGTTTCAATCTGATCGACCGATGTAGCATCTGAGGGGTCTTTTCCAGCAATCGCATTGAGTAATAGAGCAGCATCTTCGACATTTTGAGTAATCGGACCAATTTGATCCAAGGAGGAAGCAAATGCTACCAAGCCGTAGCGAGAAACCCTGCCGTAAGACGGTTTGAGGCCGATTACACCACAATAGCTCGCAGGTTGTCGGATGGAGCCTCCGGTATCCGATCCCAATGCCGCGATTGCGCTGTGTGAGGCAACTGCGGCAGCTGATCCTCCCGATGATCCCCCGGGAGCACGGGAGAGGTCATGAGGGTTGAGGGTATTACCAAGTGCAGAGTTTTCCGTCGTTGAGCCCATGGCAAACTCATCCATGTTGGTTCGACCGTAGGGAATTGCCCCCGCATTACGTAACTTTGTGACCACGGTTGCATCATAGGGAGAAGTGTAAGATCCATCTAAGAACCGAGAGGCGCAGCTGCATGGTTGCCCTTTGACATTGATATTGTCTTTAATGGCGATGGGAATACCGCCAAGGGGCAAGCTAAGATCGACATTCATTGCCGCTTGTTTTGCGGCATCGAGGTCATGATGGAGATAGGCTCCAACATGAGCGTCTTTTTCATCAATGGCCGCGGCCAAAGAATCAAGGATGTCAGAGGTATTGATATCTCCGCTGCTAAGCTGCTTGCGAAGTGAGGTGATGCTTTGTTGAGAAAGTTCCATGGAAGTAATGAAAGGTTAGGCATCGACAACTTTGGGAACCCGAATTTGGCCCATAGCGCTGTCCGGTGCGTTGACTAACAAGTCTTGTTGGCACAGGCCTGGTCTTGATTTGTCCTCGCGTAATTCAGCATCGGTAACGCAAGTGCCCTCAGAATTTTCAACGGCCTCCAAGTCAATATCTTTGAGTGTATCGATATAGCCGATGATGGCGTCAAGCTGCTCTTGGAATGTGACGCATTCCTCCTCGCTGAGGTCAATCCTTGCGAGATTGGCTACGTAACGCACATCAATTTGGTCAGTTCTGGCACTGCTCATGGCTGAAGCTGAACGGATACAGCTGGAAAATCAAGCGCGGAACGGGATTGTCTCTACGATCGGCCAAGTGCTGTAGATGAGATGTCCCAATGCTACCGGATTGCGCTCCTGCTGCTGAACTGCTCGCCGCAATATGGGCAGCGGTATGGCCTGAGAGTCAATATCTTCATCGCTATTCTCATACGATAGCTCATGCCGAGGCATTTCTTGGCCTGCTTGTGTTTGCGCACACCAGTATGAGACCAGAATCTACTCACGCAAATTGGACATGTGCTCCGGCTCGCGCACAACTTGAAAATCAATATGGAAACGGCTGCTATGAAGATACCCAGAAAGCCAGCGAGTGAATGGTTACTGTTTTTAGTAGCCGCTGCAATTGTGAGACTAAGCACGCCGAATAGTGCTAATAAAATGTTTGCGATGAAATGAAGCGAGCCAAGTCTCAATGACCAGATGGTAGAGCGCGAAAATTGACGGTGCATAAGGGTTTAGTGATTGTGATATTAATAGTAACTTAATCTACCAATGTTGCTGGAAACTATCATTGATGATGCCGTAAACCCAGAGCCCCATGGCTAGGATTGCAAGTATTAGCAATACCAGTAGAAACCCACTCTTCGTCTGATTGCGCTTCTCATTTTTGAGCTCACCCCTGCTGAGTTTCTCCATAAACTCTTTTTCTCTTTTTCTACCCTGAAGTTCAGATGGGGGAGGGAGCGTGCGCATGGCTTCCTCCCTGGCCTCTCGCTCTCGCTCCGGACCATGCTCTACGAAGTCCTGAAGTTGGGCAATCTGCTCCCGCAGGGCGCGTTCGTGAGCGCTTAGTGAATTGATGTCAGGAAGATTTTCTTGGCTCATGTCCTGAAAAAAGCACGTAGAAGAACTCTGAGGCTGAATGGGATCTCAGCCGAAGCCCCAATAAATCCGCTCTAACGCATATAGTAGATCACTAGGGCAATAATACCCAGAAGGACGATGGGCAGATTGAAGGCGAGGCCGTTGCAGAGCATGGTCATGAATTCTGAGTTGTTGCCACCGCTTGAATTTGAACGTATCGGCTTACTATTACTGCCTCCAAAAACAGACGCGCTTCGCCCTCCTGAAAAGTGAGCCAGTGCCTGCTCATATTCATCCTCGGCGAGATCGAGCACAGAAATTGCACGTGTAAGATCCTGGCGCAAGCTCTCGTTGTTCCATCCATCAGGATTAAGCTGGTTGATTTTTTCCAAGTGATCAGCAAAGCAGATGCGGGCCTGTTCCAATTCGTCGAGCTCTTGGCGAGTTGCAAAGATTTCTCGATCCATGGCAGTGATCGCAGTGCTGAGTTTTTCGTGGAGTTCAACCTGGCCTTGTAAGAAGTCATCCTTGGCGGCATTGATTTCCTCAAGTTCTTGTTTTTGCCTTTCTACTTCAGCTTGTTGCTGTTGTAGCTGCTCAATCTGGGATTGAGCTTCCTTGAGTTTGCCGGTGAAGTCCTCAGCGAGGGGATTAGATTCCCCGACAGAACCATGGGTATTCATTTCTAGTTGAGTCGCACGCACATTCAAGTGCTGCTTATGGCTGGTAGCGTTAGACATGTTGGGTATGGGTAAGGGTTGGATGAGAGTGTGCCTAAAAATAGACAAAATGGTCATGTTTGGCTAGATAATTGTTAACTTTTCTTAACAATCATCTCTACTGTGAAGAAGTTGTGTAACTCCGAGTCTTACAGGGCTTCAAGCTAGCGCTGGCGCGTAGCGAAAAACCTAACCATGAGTAATCTACTCGATGCTCGCTTGACTGTGAGACGGTTCTCCATGAACCCGATGGTCGTAGCTACTGATCAGCCTTCGATAACATGCACGCCCTCCTTGTTGATAGGGGAGACGTAACACTGGTTTCCCAAGTTAACCTTGTTAAATACTTCGGAGATTGCCGTGCCGGCACGCTGGGCAATTTCTTCTCCTTCACAAAGTGCAAATACACTAGGGCCAGCGCCGGAAATGGAGAAACCCAGAGCTCCGTTGGACATGGCTGCCCTTTTTGCGTTGTAAAACTCAGGGACGAGTTTTTGACGGCGAGGTTCCGCGATCACATCGTGAATCGAACGACCAATCATAGCGTAGTCTTCTTGGATGAGTCCGCAGATGAGCCCCCCAAGATTGCCGATTTGCTGGGTGGCATTGACCATCGGAATGTTCGTGGGCAAAATTTCCCGAGCTACTTTGGTAAGTATCTCAATATCAGGATGAACTACCGCTGCCCACAGGTTTTCAGGAACGGGGAGCTGGGCAATATCGAGTTCTTGATTGGAGCGAATAAATACGATGCCTCCAAGTAGGCTTGGCCCGACATTGTCAGCATGCCAAGCCCCGTCTGCACTCGCCTCGCCTTGCATGGCGAAAGGCAGAAGCTGCTGTTTGGCCAGTGGCTCACCAATAAGTTTATTGACGGCGTATACGCCTGCTACGGCGGAGGCGGCTGATGATCCTAGCCCGCTACCAAAAGGCATTTTTTTGTGGATTTCCAGCTCAATACCCCGATCACTCATGCCGAGGTGCCTTAGCAGATCTAATGCAGCAACACCTGCTGTATTTTTTTCAGCGATTTTGGGAAGCTTGCCATCGTCTCCGGTAATACTGGTGATGCGTAAACCAGGCTTGTCCGAGTGACGTGCAACAACCTCATCTCCGGGCTCGTTAATGGCAAAGCCAAGCACGTCAAAGCCGCAAGCGACGTTGGCAACAGTCGCCGGAGCAAATACACGTACTTCTTTGTGAGCATCTGTAGTCATGACCCGTTTTCGTTATATGATATTGAGTAATTATGCGAGGCGAAGAGATGTCATGCCTGCCCATTTTTTGCAACGCTTATCCGTAGTTTAGCCATTGAATGCATGGCTTGGAACTCCGGTCACACCCAGACCCGTAATACGAAGAAGGCTACCAGCATCAGGTTCCACCACATTTTTATGAACTCCAGTGGTAACAAACAGCTCATTGAGTTCTTTACCTCCAAAAGCGCAGGCCGTGGTTTCCAGA
>JBDQHQ010000075.1:0-9410 GCA_040264795.1 Akkermansiaceae bacterium
GGTATTCGGATTGGTGCATTACCGGAGAAAGCCACATTTGGCCGCAGCAAATCAATCTCAGCGCATTATCACTTGGGCCGAATTACCGTACTCAAGCCTCTCTCGATCTGGGTTGAGGATTGGGAAGTTGCAGTACTCGGTAAAGGCTGGCTTGATACGCAGAATGACCAACATGATGTCAGGCTGGAATTACTAGCATCCCAAAAAGCAAGTGCGCTCATGGCTCCGCTTATTACAAAAGCGCTTGAGCTCTTGCCGGAGCAGATCAGATCGAGTGTTGCTGATGACATTCAAGCAAATTTGTTTCGGGATGATCGCCTGCTTGTGAAAGTCAAATCATCCGGTGCTTTTTCAGAACCGAAAATACGACTTGATGGCAAAATCATCGACATCTCCAAGTCCTCGCGGAAAGCGGCAGAAGATCTTCTCAAGAAGAAAGCAGGCAGTTTGCTTGAGGGTCTGCTCAAGTGATGCCAAGACCAAAGGCCTGATTTACAAGGATTGTGCCGCCTGCTTGGCGAAGTAGCTCACGATAATGTCTGCTCCGGCACGTTTGATGCCGACAAGCGATTCCATCATGACACTTTGCTCGTCGAGCCAGCCGTCCTTGGCGGCTGATTTGATCATGAGATACTCTCCGCTGACTTGATACGCAGCGACCGGGAGTGCCGTGGCAGCACGGACCTGCGAAATGACATCCAGGTAGGGTCCTGCCGGCTTGACCATGATGATGTCCGCCCCCTCATCCTCATCGAGTAGAGTTTCACGATTCGCCTCACGCACATTCGAAGGGTCCATCTGGTAGGTTTTTTTGTCCCCTGCCTTGGGAGATGATTCAAGGGCACCCCTGAATGGACCATAGTATGACGAAGCGTATTTGGCTGTGTATGCCAGAATGGAGACATCCGTGAAACCATCGGAGTCCAAGCTGGTTCTGATCGCCTCAACCCGGCCGTCCATCATGTCTGACGGGGATACCATGTCGGCACCTGCACTGGCATGACAAAGGGCCTGCTGACATAAGATTTCAACCGTTTCATCGTTGAGGATCTCGAGTTCTCCCTTATCGTTTTCGGCTACAAGGCCATCGTGACCATCACTGTTGTAGGGATCTAATGCCACGTCTGTGATAACCAGCAAATCGGGATACGCAGTTTTAAGTGCCTTGATAGCACGAGGAATCAGGCCATTTGCGTTATGGCATTCTGCTGCGTCAGGGCTCTTTAGATCTTCGCTGATGGCGGGGAACAGAACAACAGCCGGAATACCCAAGGCGTGTGCTTCTCCGGCTTCTTTGACCAGACCCTCAAGAGACCAGCGCTTGCAGCCTGGCATGGAGTCAATTTCCTCGTCTGTGTTTTTGTCGTGAACAAAGAGAGGGTAGATGAGGTCAGAGGCCGACAGCGTTGTCTCGCGAACCAGGGCGCGAACGGCGGGGGATTTACGATTACGGCGTGGGCGGATCATTTGAATGTAGAATTTGGAATAAGGAATTTGCAATGGCTGACTGCGGGGATGCTACCTCGTGGCAAATTGAAGATGGGAGATGGGCTACAGGCGTGAAGAATCTAGAATGGGGAATGGTAAAATCCAAGCTGGAAAGTTCTAGTTGGCAACGAGCTCATAACCATCGGGATTGTCTTTGATGGTCCAACCCATGGAGGCAAGCTGGTCGCGGAGTTGATCTGAAGTAGCCCATTCTTTGTTTTGTTTTGCCTGCCAGCGTTGCTCGGCAAGCTCCTGAACCTCTGCCGGAATATCAGCTGACGTTTCCTGAGACGGTAATTCCAGCCCCATGGCGTTGAGGATGAGATCAAAGGCTGCGAGGTTGGCGGCCGCATCAGAGCCCTCAAGTTTTTGAGCGGATTTCAGACCGGAGAAGAGATTGCCGAGTGCTGCCGGGGTATTCAGGTCTTCATTGAGTGAATCCCAAGCCGATGCAAAGAGCGACGTTTCAACAGAGCTGGACCCGGCGGATGCGCCGTTTGCTTGTGATTCGAGAGCTGCACGACCCTTGGCAAGTTTTTGTAAGGCTTCTTTGGCTGCATGGAGAGAGTCCAGAGTGAAATTGAGCTGCTTGCGGTAGTGGCCGGAAATGAGTACGTATCGCACCTCCATGGCAGTGTGTCCTTTTTGGGCAAGATCATCAATGGTGTAGAGGTTACCGAGAGACTTGGACATTTTACCGCCATCAACCATGAGGTGGGTAATATGGAACCAGTGGGCTGCAAAATTCCCGCCGCAACTGCAGCGTGACTGCGCTATTTCATTCTCATGATGGGGGAATACCAGATCAACCCCGCCTGAGTGGAGGTCAAAGTCATTTCCGAGATATTCCTTGATCATGGCTGAGCACTCGAGGTGCCAGCCTGGGCGGCCCTCTCCCCATGGTGACTGCCAGTAATTTTCACCGTCCTCGGGCTTGCGTGATTTCCACAGCACAAAATCAGCGATGGAGTCTTTTTCATACTCATCAGCATCAGCGCGCTGGTTCTGGGTTTTGCCAAGGTCGAGTTCCCTGGTATCCAGATGGGAGAGTTTGCCGTAATCGGGAAATGAGGAGACCTTGAAATAAACCGAGCCGTCATCTGATGGGTAGGCGTGGCCATTCTCAATGAGCTTTTCGATCATGGCTACTTGCTGCGGTATGTGCTCAATGGCACTGGGTTCAATGTGAGGAGCCAAGCAGTTTAGTGCCGTGCAGTCCGCATGGAATTTTTCCAGCCAGTAAGCAGTGAATTCCTTCAGAGGCTTGCCAGCCGCCTGGGAGTCGCGGATGGTTTTGTCATCGACGTCGGTAATATTGCGGACGTGAAGGGTCGCCATCCCACCCGCCTCAAGCACACGGCGGAAGACATCATGCATGACGAAGGTGCGGAAATTGCCGATGTGTGCGGGGCCGTATACGGTAGGGCCGCAGCAGTAAAAACGGTAGGTTTCACCATCGAGCGGTTTGATTTCGCGCTTGCTGCGGCTGAGAGTGTCGAACAGATACATGGTTTTACTTATCTCTGGTCATAGATTGAAAAGAATAATCAGAGGGAGCCTGGAAAGCGCGCAGACCGAATTCCGGCAGAACGGATAGGAAGTGGTCAAAGATATCGGACTGAATGTCTTCGTAATAAGCCCAGCGGTTGTCCGTGGTGAATACGTAAAGCTCGATGGGAATACCATTTTCAGAGGGCTGAAGCTGACGGACGAGCAGGGTTTCCTCATTGGAGATTTTAGGGTGGTTTTTGAGGTATTGCCGAAGGTATGCCCTGAATGTGCCGATATTGGTAAGGGATCTGGCGTTGATAGGGTTGGTGGAGTCAGCGTTTTGTTGGTTCCATGCCCGTATTTCCTCCTCTTTGTTGGCAAGATAGTCTTTGAGAAGAGAAATGTTGCGTATTCGGGACAGGGATTGCTCGTCGAGAAATTCAACACTCGACATGTCCAGGCTGACCGAGCGCTTGATACGGCGCACGCCGGAGTTTGACATGCCACGCCAGTTTTTAAAGCTATCCGAAATCAGGGCGTAGGTTGGGATCGTAGTGATGGTTTTGTCCCAATTGCGGATTTTCACGGTGGTGAGTGCTACCTCAAGCACTTCACCGTCTGCGCCAAACTTGGGCATTTCGATCCAGTCACCACGAGCGACCATTCGGTTGGCTGAGAGCTGAATACCGGCAACGAGGCCAAGGATGCTATCTTTGAAGATCAGCATGATGATGGCCGTCATGGCGCCCAGGCCGGAGAAGATCAGGACGGGGGATTTACCGATTAATGTAGAGACGATCAGGATGATTGCCGCAAGTACGAGTATGATCTTGATAACTTGGAAAAAGCTCTTGATCGGAAGTTCTCGCGAAACTTCAAATTTGCTGTAGATGCGCTCAATCACATTGAGCAGTGAACTCACTGAGAGAAATGAAAGAACGACGATCCAGATCTTTGCTGAGATCTCAATAAATGAAGAGAAGATGGGGACACCATCATGATGGGTGATGATAGCATGGGGGGCGGCAGATAAAATAATGACAGCCGGCATCAACAAGGAAAGCCACTTAAAAAGCTTACTCTTAAGGAGTTCATCATCCCAGGTAGATTCCGTTTTTTGGACGAGCCGCATGGCGATGCCAAACACCACCTTGCGCACGATAAAGTAGGAGAAGACGGCGGCAACAAAGGTGATGATCAAGAGAATGCCGTCAACAGCCAGGCTTTGGTGCCAGTCAATTTCATCATGAGCTTTTTTGAAAAGCTGCTCTGAGATCTTGTTATGCCACGGGTCATTCATCGCCGGATTCCTGCCACATCAGTGCCTTAGTGGCAAGGGGAATGCTGGTGGGACAGGGACATTTCAGTAAAACACATGACTTGATGACGTGCGGCATCGTGATGATTACTCGTTGCTTATCCGAAGGCTTCGTGAATAGTGCTGTCAGTGAATCGTTTGGTAGCACCTGAGATCCTTGACGGGCTTGACGCAGCGGATGAGCGTGCAGTGCGTAGCCGGAGAGATCTACGCCTGGTGAACTGGTTTATGAGGGGGGAGGAATGGATTCTCAGCGAGTTGCGCAAAATTCAGGGATTAAAGCGTGTGGTTGATCTGGGCGCGGGGAGTGGTTGCCTCGCTAATGCTATTGTGCGTGAAATACCGGGACTGGAGGTGGAGTGTGTGGATCTGGCATCGCAGCCACTTCATCTTGATCCGCGGATTACGTGGTGGCAGGGTGATGTGTGCGATTATGAGGGTTATGACAGCCAAACGGTTGTAGTGGCGAACCTCTTTCTCCATCATTTCGACCCGACACAACTTGAATCATTGGGGGCTAGGATGCAGGAGCTACGCGGGGTGCTGGCAGCGGAGCCCTACCGAGGAGTTGCCGGCTTGATGATGAGCCGGTTTTTGTTTCCTTTTGTGAATGAGGTTACTCGCCATGACATGGTGGTGAGTATTCGTGCCGGGTTTAAGCATAGTGAGCTGGCTGCCATGTTAGGGCTGGATTTCTCATGGCATGAGAAGAGAGGGCTGTTTGGCGGAATTCGACTCAAGGGAATAAAATGAAAAGGATCGAGATCATCGGGGGAGGTTTGAGTGGCCTGAGCCTGGGCATTTATTTGCGCAGACTCGGTGTGCCGGTCACTATTTTTGAGGCGGGATCTTATCCCAGGCACAAAGTCTGCGGGGAGTTTGTCTGCGGGGTCAGCGAGGATGTTCTCAACGAGATGGGAATCATTGAGGTCTTTGAGGACGCTCGGCGTCACCAGAGCCTGGCATGGTGGATGGGAGATGATCTTGTTATGCGGGATCGTCTGCCAGTGGAGGCGATCGGCATGTCGCGCTTCCGCATGGATGCTGATCTTGCCGCATTGTTTGAGGCACTTGGCGGAGAACTCGTGCTTGGCCAACGATTAGGCTCAGAGGATGCCGAGGGGCGGGTGTGGGCTATCGGCAAACGTAAGCGGAAAGGCCAATGGATTGGCCTCAAAGTACACGCCCGGGATGTTGATCTTGAGGGGCTGGAGATGCACGTGGGTAGGCGAGGGTATCTGGGTTTGTCAGGTGTAGAGGATGGCCGTGTCAACTGCTGTGGTTTGTTTAGAATCGACAAAGGGGTGGACAAAAAAAATATGATAGCCGGCTACTTGAAGGCGAATGGGCTCAATGAATTACACCACAAGTTTTGCAATTGGGATATCGACTGGGATTCGCTCTCTGCGACTGCCGGTTTCTCTCTAGGTAGTCAGCAAAAGTCCGGGGCTTTTTGTATTGGTGATGCTTCTTTACTGATACCTCCGTTTACCGGGAGTGGGATGAGCATGGCGATTGAATCATCATGGTTGGCAGGACCATGGCTTGAGAAATTTGCAAAAGGTGAGCTCGGATGGACAGGAGTCTGCTCGGCTTACTCGTCAGCTTGCGAAGATTTCTTTGAGAAGAGGATGAGATTGGCTGGTAGTTTGCACCCTTTGCTTTTTAATGGTGTTGGTCGTGGGTTGCTCAAATGGTCTGCGGTGAGTGGCATGTTGCCCTTTGGTTTTTTGTTTAAGCAATTACGATCATGATGAATTTATTAAGTGTGGGTAGTGCATTTCCAAGTAATAGCTTTTCTCAAGCTGAATGCCTGGAGGCGATGAGAGGAGCTGATTTTTGGGCTCAGCTAACGGACCGGTCCAGGATGGTGTTGGAAAAAGTGCTCATGGGTGAGAGTGGCATCGATAAGCGCCATTTTGCATTGGAATCTTTGGAAGAAGCCTGGCGCCGAGGTGCCCAAGAACTCAACGAAGCCTATGAACGGGAGGCTCCGGAGCTTGCTGCCAAAGCGGTGCGAAATGCCCTCGCCAAAAGTGGTCATCGCCCGGATGAAGTGGATGCGGTTTTTGTGTCTTCTTGCACAGGCTATCTTTGTCCGGGGGTGAGTAGTCACTTGGCTGAGCAATTGGGCTTACGTGGAGATGTTTTCTTACAAGATATGACCGGGCTTGGTTGTGGTGCCGCAGTGCCTTTGTTGCGGGCTGCAGACGGGGTGATCGCTCGTGATCCGAAAGCTGTGATCGTTACCGTTGCGGTGGAGGTTTGTTCGGCCGCTTTTTTTGTCGAAGATGATTTTGGCGTTTTGATTTCTACATGTCTTTTTGGTGACGGCGCGGCGGCCGCCGTGTGGTCAGGGGGCGGAGGTGAATGGAAGTGCGGGAACTTTTCAAGTATGCACATTCCCGAGCAGCGAGAAAAAATCAGGTTCACCAATGCCGGGGGTAGATTGAGAAATCAGCTCGACCGCAGTGTTCCTGAATTGGCAGCAGCAACGGTAAGCAAACTCTACGAGAAACGGGAAAAAGACCCGCAGGCCTGGGTGACCCATGGAGGTGGGCGTGATGTCATCGAGGCTCTGGAGAATGCTCTGCCAGCTGGCGAGCTCAGTTTGGCCCGAAGTGTGATGCGTGATTACGGAAATCTGAGCAGCCCTAGTGTTCTGGTCGCACTGGAGCGATTTCTGGAGGGAGATGTATCAGATGTAGGACGAGTTTGGATGTGTGCTTTTGGCGCTGGTTTTTCAGCACACAGTTGTGAATTGATACGCGCATGATCAGCATGGGAAACGATGGTGCTTTTCATAAGGCAAGCTGCAGAATGAGAGAGCAGAAAATAATGCCGTTTCTGATGTCGATGAGGTTTCTGGTTTGGATTATACTAGCTCTGGCTTTGCCGATGCTGAACAGCTGCATTGACGGTGAGGAGGAAATATTCCTTGGGGCAGACCGCAGTGCCCGGGTGAAAGCCGTCTACCGAATTCCAAGTGTATTGCTATCCGCTGAGGATGCTCAGGACCTGAGGGAGAGCATCCAGAGCGAAGTGGGGAAGGAGGAAAACCTCAGGCTAATTACCAATCGGGTTGAAAAGCAAAATGGTAAACGGGTGATTATTCTCGAAATCGAGACCGATGACGTTACCTCGCTGGACGGAACCTTGGGGCAACACGACCCTAGCTTGAAAAAAAGCAAGGGTGACAAAATTTTGCACGCAATTGTAGGGCGTATCATGATTAATCTGGACGGCCTTAGTGCGGATTTGACTCGTGAAGTGGATTTGTCGCCCTTGTTGGATGAGTATCTCGGCTCAAAAAGTGCCTCTATGCTGGGGGACTCCGAGTTCCGCTACACCGTTCAGATCCCAGAGCCGGCCGAGAGTAGTAATGCTCATCAGATTTCAAATGATGGGCGCACCTTGAAATGGACTCACAAGCTCATTGATTGCAGGGAGAAGCCGATCCGATTGATGATGAGGACTTCGATCCCTATTCCCTGGTGGGCTTATGCGGTAGTTGCATTGTTACTTGCAGGTATTGCCGGGGCAATTTATCTGATTGTCCGGCGTAAATCTCCTCGCCATAGGGGGGCAGGTGGGATGTCCCAGCACTAAAAAACCTCGCGCCGTGTGAACGATGCGAGGTTGAAATCTGTTTTGGTAAACGCTGTGTCAGGCTTACTTAACGCCTTTCTTGCTCAAGCGGGTACCCTTGGTAGCACCTTGACGTGCTTTGAACTTAGGGTTGCTCTTACAAATAACATAGAGAGTGCCTTTGCGCTTCACGACCTGACAGTCTTCGTGGCGCCTCTTCATGGACATGAGTGATGAGAGAACTTTCATAATGGAAATGGTTTACAGAGGTTGATGGGTGTCCGAATGCCTGAGAAATTGGTGGAAGCACTTGATGCTCTCGGCGGACTTGGGAGGCGCAAAATACCCGGATTGGATGCTGTGTAAAGTCTATTTCCGGGAAAATTGAGCAGATAGGTTATATTTCCACCGCTACAACGGACAAGATTCCCGGGGCTTGGCTCAGAGATTGGATGATTTCCGCTCCAGGAGCCGTATCGAGCTCGATGACATTGAGCGCGTCGCCCTTGGTCTTGTTGCGTGCCAGTGAGAGGTTGGCGATATTGAGACCCACCTCGCCCAGAGAGCTGCCGACAAGGCCAACTATGCCGGGGCGGTCATCGTTGCGCACAATGAGGAAATGGCCTTTGATGTTGGTATCCACAAACAGGCGATCGATTTCAACGATTCGGGGGGATTTGCCGATGATTGTGCCGGAAACACGGAATTTCTTACCATCCTTGGTGAGCTCTGCCACGATGAGCTCGTTATACTCAGTCTTGGCATTGATGACAGAATCGATCAGCTCGAGGCCCATGTCATGCGCCACTGCCGGAGAATTGACAATGTTGACCTGACCCTGGGATCGGGCTGCCTCGAGATATCCCGTAAGTGCCGTGCGTGATATCAGAGCGGTATCTTTATCAGCTATTTCCCCGTGGTAAGAGACACGCAGGGAATCGGGGTTGGTCGGCCCCAGTTTGGCCAGGAATTTACCGAGAGAATTTGCAAGGTCGAGATATGGTCCGATTTGTTCCAGAGCCCCGGCATCCAGTGAAGGCATGTTGATGGCATTGCGGATTTCTCCAGTGGTGAGAAAGTCACGCAATTGCTCCGCGACCTGAATGCCGACATTTTCTTGAGCCTCATTGGTAGAGGCGCCAAGGTGCGGGGTGAAGGCGATGTGTTTTTCTTCTCCAAAAAGAATGTGATCAGGAGAGGGGGGTTCGTCTTCAAAGACATCAAGTCCGCAGCCTGCAATATGACCTGAATCAATGGCAGCTTTCAGAGCCGGCTCATCAATCAGTCCGCCACGAGCACAGTTCACGATCAAGGCACCCTTGTTCATGAGGGCGAGGCGCTCGGCGTTGATGATGTGGCGGGTGTCATCGGTGAGGGGGACGTGCAGTGTGACGACGTCAGCTTCCTTGAGCGCTTCATCCGGGCTGGCTGCGAGTTCGACCTTAAGCTGATCAGCTCGCGCCTGAGTGAGGAAAGGATCATAGGCGACAACATGCATGCCAAATGCTTGCGCGCGCTTGGCGAA
>JBDQHQ010000076.1:0-9389 GCA_040264795.1 Akkermansiaceae bacterium
GATGAAGCCTGATGAAGAAGTCGCCAAGCTCTTTCCCAATGAAGAGCCGGAGATTGTCAACATGCTCCACGAGGCATGGGCACTCGCTTCCCTGCTGAGAAAAAAACGTTTTGCCCATGGCGCGCTCGATCTCGATATGGCCGAGGTCAGTGTCACCTTGGACGACAAAGGCAAACCCACCGGCATTGAAAAGCACGAGTACAATGAGTCCCACCAGCTCATTGAGGAGTTCATGCTTTTAGCCAATGAAAGTGCCGCCAAGTTACTTAAAGACCGTTCACAGACCACCATCTACCGAATCCACGAAGATCCGGATCCAGATAGGCTCAATGATTATGCCGAGCTTGCACGCTTACACGGCTACAAACCGGGAGACCTGACTAATAAAAAACACATTCAGCAACTACTCGACGCAGCCAAGGGCAAAATCGAGGAACACGCCATCAAGATAGGCCTGCTCAAGTCTCTTAAGCGTGCTGCCTATTTCCAAGATCCGCTCGGCCACTATGGGCTTTCTAAAGCAGACTACTGCCACTTTACCTCACCGATCCGACGCTACGCTGACCTCATCGTGCACCGCGGCCTACAAGCCCATCTTGGCACTCCGCCGAAGAAAGCCGACCGTGTCCCCGCTCCCGGCGAGGCAGCTCAGATCGCCCAACACATCTCCGAGACCGAGCGCACCTCTGCCGAGGCGGAAAACGAGTCACGCCGTTTAAAAATGCTTCAGTATCTGCACATGTGCTCACTGGAAAAAGACCCCCCAGTGTTCAACTGTGTGGTTACCGATGTGCGCCACTTCGGCCTCTTTGTCGAAGCCATCGACATCATGACCAAGGGCCTGGTCAAGAGCGAAGATTTCCCACACTGTCGAGAAGGTGGCGAATGGCGTTTTGAAGCCAACCTACTGCGCTTTACAGGGCCCAAAGACAGCAAACTCACCATTGGCCAACAGCACCTATGCCACATTACCAACGTCGATATGGAGCGTCAGATGGTTGACTTCACCTTTGCCGATTCATGATCCGAGGCGGGGTGGCGTCAGGCAACGGATGATCCCCTAAGTTGGCAACGCCACAGAAACTGAGGCGCATGACCCAAGGCGCATGACTCAAGGTGTCTGGGACTTAGTTGGTTTTTTTTTGCGCTTGCAGCTCACTTCCAAGCCGCTGCCGCCGCTGTAGGGTGCCAAATAGCGGACCCGCCATGAAGTCTCGGGAAATTCGAAAACCGCAGGGCAACGTTTCTTTCTGATTTTACTCAGAATAAACCAAGCACCAGCAAGAAGAATGACAATCGCACTGACCACGCTGACGATAATGATTCTCTTCCACTTGTCTTTGTTAACCGATTCGTTTTTGAGCTTCTTCTGTTGCTCGATCACCGCGTCAAGATTGCGGTCCCTGGCATTGTGCATGAAGCGCAGGACCTCGGCACATTCTACCCAGGCTGCCATAACGCGGTCTTTCTCCGACATTTCCCTCTTCGCACGTTTGGATGCCTCAGCCACCGCGCGGTTCACCCTGGCCGGATCGAGCCCAATACCTCCCGCCTGCACATGAAAACCTGAAGGGTCTCCCGGAACATAAAAAATAACACACCAAACAGGTGCCCTCGTCCATGCCTCACCAAGAGTGCGCGCATAGGTCTTGGCCCCTTGCACCGGCTGCTTGGCCCGGGTCACGATGTAGACATCGATTTCATTCTCCCTGAGCTGGTCAGCCAGTTGGATGGATATCCGGTCTTCCTCCTCAGGGTTAAGCCATTTGGCTGGATCAAAAATATGCCTGGGTGGGCGCTCAGGAATGACCGAGTCATCGACATCATACGCCTCCTCCTGCGCATGGGTGGTAGCTGCCATCCACAGACAGGAAAGCAGCATACTCAAGCAAACACGGTATTTCAAATTCATGACTCTTTCTGACTTAACTTCACGATCACGTCCTGAGCTGACTTTCGGAATAGCTCAATCGCATCTTTGACAAAACCTGAGAGCGAGGCCCGGTAGTCCCCGGCGATCATGTCCGGGATCATCATCTTCAAGGCATCCTGCCAGTCAGCATCATTCATAAAGGCCTCAACCGAGTATCCCGGTGTCAGCGATATCATTTCCCGTTTCACATCGACAAGCAGCAGAATTCTCCATGCGCGGTCTTTTGCCTGCTGTCCCTCCTTGAGCGGGCAGGCATTCATCATCCAGAAACCGAATTCCGTCAGGTCAACCGAATCATCCAATTCAACGGTGCAAATCGATAAGCTGACCTGGGGGAACTGCTTCACAAGACGATTGATCAGGTAATCTATCTCCTGTTTGGCGATCTCATCGAGCACCTTGGCATTGTCCATCCAGCGCTGCATCACCGGTGGCTGAAATGGAAACTGCTCGACCGCGCGGTGGGCATCAAATTTACAATTCGGGCATTGCTCGGAATCCTCCTTGAAACGAACGCGGCATGATGGACATACCACAGTGGCACGATGAAAGATCCGAGCTGGGTAAACTCTCTTTTTTTCCTGGGTCGATGTTGTTTCCTTATCCGTCACAGCGCTATTGTTCACTTCTCCTCATCCATGCTTTCTTGCTTTTTGGCAGGGTCAGACGGGGATGCCCCATCTTCTTGAGGAGCGGCTTCAGCGTCTTTTGCCTCTGCTTGCTTGTCTGGAGCAACTTGCTTTTTAGCCACTTTCTTTTTGGCGGCCTGCTTCTTGCCTGCTTGCTTGGTCGCAGTTTTCGCAGTTCCTTCAGCCGCCTGGGCTTCAGCCTGCTTGCTGTTCAGCTCTTTGGCAGCGTGCAATGTCCCGTCAGAAAACAACAAGGCAAGGCCTTCATTGATCAACCAGTGAAGATCGTGATACCAGGTGTGACGGGTTTGCTCATCCACATCGGCGGGCAGGCAATCCTTCCAGAGCTCCTCGATGTTTCCTCCCGGATGGTCAATGACCCAATGGAACATCTTGGCAGGGCGATCTGCCATCACCATGTCATCAGCTACGTGACGAGGCCGCGCCGGACCACAGTGAAGACGCTTTTTCCATTTGAAAACCGCAAGGTGACGACCACTCATCTGGCGGCACAAAATAGAAGCCAGATTACCAGGGTAACGCTTCTCCTCAGCCACCGTATTTTTTAACAGGCTCATCAGGCCGGGGCTGATCATCTTCGCCGGTATGTTGGCAAGGGCTGATACGGTTTTGCCCTCATAGAACTCTTTCTCAAATCCATGAGCGAGAAAATGCTGCTCAAGCTCGCGACGATTATCAAGAATCACCACGGTCTCCTGACTCGTAGGTGCGGGTGGTGCAGGCTCGCTATCTTCCGGCTGTTCGGCCTCGGGCTCATCAGGCTCGGGTGCTTCGGCTTCAGGTGTCTCGGCTTCCGGTGTCTCGGCTTCGGGTGTCTCGGCTTCAGGTGTCTCGGCTTGCTCCGCCTCATTCTCAGCAGCAGGGACATCATCTTGTGAGCTGGGCTCCTCCGTTGCCGGAGCCACTGCATCCACTGCGTCCTCCTCCGCTTTGACGTCCGACTCCACATCAGGGTGATCTTGCTTTTGATCCGCCTGCTGCTGTTCTTCGCTCTCCTGCTTTTCATCTGCAGCCTGCTCCGACTTCGGACGCCAGCGCTTGTGCTGACACATGGCATCCACCCACTCCTGAACGGCCTCTTCGCCATGCTCCATGATGATCTTGCTCTTGTAGCGTTCGATCGGCATGTTGGAAAAGCGCTCCTGGTGAAGATCCACCAAGGCCTGTTGATAACCGTGGTGGTTGGGCGGACCGATCAACTTTTTACTGAGTCCACAACGTGCCACCGATTGAAAATTTCCACTCGGCGGATCGACCTTGGTGATTTCTTCATCGTAATATTTTTCAACCAAACCGGAGGAGAAGAAGTGGGCCAGGCACTCCTGCTTGTTCCGCCATACTGAGTGATCACTTTCACTTCGATAGAGAGGCTCTTCCTCACTTTCAAAAATCACATGGAACCTCTCCATGCCACCCAACACCAGCCAGGCAAGATCAAAGACAGAGTGAGTTCTTCCGGTGGCAGAAATTTGCTTAGCCATGGCATCAAGTCCTTCCTCGATGGGCATGATACGGGCCTTCACTCCCTCAGGAGGATCAACGAAATGCCGTTGTTCACGGCCACCCTTTGAATAATCGTTTCGGCCACGTCCTTTGCTTGGCCCACCACGACGCTCACGGTCAGATCCACTGTGACGATGTTGTTTGCCATCATGCCTGCCACGATCATCACTACCCGCCTGCCTGCCTTTGGGTGGCCTCGCTGGCTTGGATGATCTGCTTGGCTTGGATCCTGCACCAGCATGTGATCGCCCCTTAGCGCCACTGTGGCTCTTCTTGCCTTGGTCAGGTCGAGCCCAAGACGGCCCAAAGTCCAAAGCACTCAAATCTGGTGCTGGCTCGTCTTTATCTGGGGAGGATCCTTTTTTACTCATGATCTTGAAAATATCTTGGCATGTTCCTCTATGAAACGGAAGCATTCATATGAAGAACTTCGACGGTTTTTTGGGTTGCCCACTCATGGCTTGCCAAGACCTTTTTTGCCCGCTGACACATTTGTTGCGAGCCTTCCTCATCCGCTAACAGGTCCCGGATGGCTACACCCAGTTCATCCGCCGATGACAACATCGTAATAGCACCCGCATCACGCAGCATGCCAACCAAGGGCTCAAAGTTTTCCATGTGTGGACCGGTGATTACCGGGACTGAGGCGATGATCGCTTCCGCAGGGTTTTGCCCCCCTTGGGCCAGCCAACTTTTACCGATCACCACCAGATCAGCGTGTGCAGTCCAGTCACACAACTCCCCGGTACTATCAATAAGCAGGCAAGCACGCTTGGCATCTTTTGGTGAAGTATAACGGCTACTCAGTATGGCCTCAAAACCGGACGACTCGAGATCTGCTACCACATCTGCCCTCCTCTCCGCGTGTCGAGGAACTGCCACCAGCAATGCCTCACTGCCCGAGGCGCGAAGCGCCTCAGCCACCAGCTTCTCCTCGCCATCGTGACTGCTAGCCAACAAAACCATTTTCCGGCCTTGATCCCCAGCAACGCCAAAATCATCGAGCATCGCTTGGAATGACTCCCTTGTCTGGGGCATGGTGCCTCCAGACGGGTCAAATTTAATGCTGCCCGTCACCTGGATTTTACTCTCATCAATGCCCAAGTGAGCAAAACGTTTTGCATCCCCTTCGTGCTGCACACAGACCAAATCCACCATCGCAAACAAGGGCTCGATGAGCTTGGCATACTTTTTAAACCTCCTCTCTGAGCGATCAGACAAACGCGCATTCACCATGGCAACGGGAATGCCCATACACCTGGCAGTATTGAGCAAATGAGGCCATGCCTCGGCTTCGATAAGAACCACTTGCCGCGGCTTGAAACGACGCATCACCGCCCGCACGATCCAGCCAAAATCCAGCGGGCTGTAGATCACCCGCACGCCGTCCGGAGCATTTGCTCGCGCCACGGCGTGTCCTGTGGAGGTGGTTGCCGCCAGCACGAATCTCGGAGGCACCTCCATCAGCTGCCACTGTTTAATCAGCTTGAGGGCAATGAAAACCTCGCCAACCGATACCGCATGGACGTAGACCACACCACTTGGCTCTTCCGAGACCTTGCGCTTGAATCTGCCAAAGCGCTCCAATAAGCCCGTTCCATAACCTCCGCGCTTCCACATCTTTATTAACCACGCAGGAAAGGCCACGATGAAAAACACCGGCAGCAGAAGATTGTAGATAATGAGAACCTGTGAGCGGGACATCGGGGTGGATCTTAACGACTCGCTTGCCGTTGGTAAAATAGAATTCCAGAGCCACCATAGCGCCGTTGATCAAGCAGCTCCCAACCGTCATAAGCCCCGCGATCATTCGCACTGGAGTCCTCCACGACAAACAAGCCATCTTGAGCCAGACACTTGGGCAAGTGCTCATCAACTAACAGACGCTCGACATAATCCGTATCACCGGAGCTCTGATAATACGGTGGATCTGCAAAAATGAGATCGTAATGAGCACGCTCACTCTTGAGGGCATGAAAAACGTCGCCTCCGAGAACCCGCCCACCATCCAGTTCCAAATCTCTCAAGTTCTGGCCAATGACCTTTTGGGATTCCCGGCTGAGGTCAACAAAAACACAGGAGCTGGCACCACGGCTCAAACTTTCCAAGCCAAGGGCGCCGGAGCCTGCAAAAAGATCCAGCACACGCGCATCGTAGACGCGATCAGCAAGGATCGAAAACAAGGCCTCGCGGAGCCTGTCCGTACTGGGGCGCGCAACAGAGCCTGGAACCCTGATGTGGCGCCTACCCGCCTTACCACTAATGATTCTCATCGTTCTTGGTTTCTGTCTTAGCCGGAGCCTGACCGGCATTGGATTCAGGCGCCGACGGGGTGGCCTGTAGTTTCCTGTTCTCTCTCCCCGGGTGCAAAATCAACTGAATCAAGTGGCTCAATGGTATTGCGGCATGATTTGGCCCCGCGTCAATCAGAGGGTTCAAGACACTGCCACTGATGGTCAGGTCCCTGACCTTGCGGTCCGGTGTCACCAGATTATACCACCACCAGGTGTCCGCCATACCGGCGCGCTTGATGCTCTTTTCCATGACCTCGGCTACTTCCGGAGCAGCCACCAGACGGGTGACACAGACGAGGCCTCCGCGCATTGATAAGCGTCCGTTTCCAAGGATGGCAAAATCCTCACCCAGTATCCTTACTCCCATCCAATGCAGTTTCCCTTGCTGAAGGATCGCAGGAATATACAGGGAGTCGAATGTGACGCGTGGGCGCCCATGACCAGCCTGCACAGTGACCCCTTCTCCAAGAGCGATCGCCTCGGCCTTCCAGCTCAAGGGGTCTTTGAGTAGTCCCAGTAATCTCAGGCGTGCGGCCAGGACCTCGGCACTCACATGCATTGACTTCTTTTCCAACCACGCAGGGGGCCCGACTTGCTGCGGCTGGATCGCCATATCGACCATGAAAGGCAAGCCGGATTGTGCGTTTTTGATTGCCAGCTGAACTCGCATCCGCAGCTTGATTTCTCCAAGATCGACAACGCTGTCCTCAATTTCGAGACGCGGCCTTTTCCAAACGACCTCTTGCTCAAAGGCGGGCAAGCCGTTCATACCCGAAATACTGAGACCATCCATTTTGATCGACCCTACGGCATCCTCACCGGATACCGGCAAGTCCAGGGAGAAGGAATCGACATTGAACAGATCCATCTCTTTCGACTTGGAAAACAAGCGCATACTCGCGTTCTTGATCTGCACGCGCATTGGCAAAGCTGCAGCAGGTCGCGGCGCAGTCTGCGGCACGGGTTTGACCACTTTTTCCTCCTGCCTGGCAAGCGCCGGTGGCAGAGATGCTGCTTGCCTCTCGGTCTCGGCATAAGCTGCCAGGCTCGATTGAGCCACAGACTGATCACCGGTTTTGGGGGGAGCTATTTGGGCAGGAGTAGCAGCAAGCGCAGGCGGTATGGGTGGTGGTTCATCCCTTGGCTCAGCATCGGGTGACAGTGCAGAGAGCATCTCCAGAGCGAGTTCAATACGGGGTGAATCGGCAATGACCTCACGCAATTGGAGCTCTCCCCGAAGCAGTGGCTTCCAATGAGGCCTGACACTGACATGATCAATAGCTACCACCGGATCCTCGTTCTCATCTGGTATAAAACCCCGGAGATCATTGACTCTGAAACCGTTCCACGGAGACCAGCTCATGGATGCGATTTCCCATTCAAGTCCGGTGCGCTCCTCGAGTTTGCTCTCGGCCATGGATGTTGCCCATGGAGAGATGAGGCACAGGTTCAAAACAATCCAGGCGATCAAAATCGCAAGGCCACAATAAAGGGCCAAGACCCTGAAAAGACGGCAAAACGTTTTTTGCCCGCTTACCGTGGACTCGCCCCCGCCTGAACTCTCCGCCATCACTAACTACTAGGCGGGCTGAAGCGGATCAGCAAGCTCTTATCAGCCAGCCGGCGGCCTGAAGTGCTCTCTTGAAGTCGATAGACAAGAAGGCAATGTTTACCGTCTTTGTAACTTCCAAGTGCCAGATTTTCTTTGGTGGAGATGAATTCGCTATTGTTGACATAACGCCATTCTTTTCCCGCCCAAGCACCCAAGATACTGCGCTCCTCAGCATCGATATCGTCGATACGCTCGAGCTCGCCGTTAGGAGATTTAAAGTTGCCCGTCTCAGGGTTGTAGCGAAGCAGGGAAATGGTCATACCCACACCGCTAACCCGTATCATCCACTCACCGGGATTGGGCTCCTCAAGACGAATGACGACTTGCTGCATCGCCTTGAACTGCCTCTGGTCCCAGAGCTTGAGATAGTCTTCATAATCTTCTTTGCTAAGTCCCAGATTCTCGTGCCATGGCAAAGGAATTCCGGATTTTGCTTCCTTGGAATATTCGGCATACCACTCCGGGTTGGCCTTTGCTGCTGCCTGCACTTTGGCAATATATTTGTTGATCTCCTCCGGCGGCATCATTGCTCCCACCTCACCGGAGACGGTCTTATCCTTGGCAAGGTAGGCAGCCAGCACCTCGGGAACCTCTGATTCCGCGGCGATGGGCAGCAGCGCCATGCCTGAAAATAAAACGCTCATGAGGGCTTTCGTAGTGAAAGTTTGAGCAAGGGATAAGTTAGACGATGGCACTTGGAAAAATCTCATGGTTTAGTATTTGAGCCGATAATCGGTAGGCAAGTTAACCACAGCCCTACCAAGTGCAAGTGTCAATCTCATCTGCTTGCAAAGGTCAGCGCACCATGTTTGATCGCCGAACTATCGCTCAATGCGGAAAATGTGCTCACCCGGCTTGGAGCGGTTCAAGATGTCAGACGCACGAAGTTCCCGATACTCGGGGTAGTCCTGCAGAGCGTTGAGCTCACGACGTTTACCATCCAAATCTCTGATAACAAGATCCTCTTCCTTTTTGATTTTCGCCAAGTCTTTTTTCGCAGCCTCAAGGTCATGATATGGCTGCAAAACAGTGGCAAAAAAAGCCAGACATCCCATGAGCACCAGAATGCAAAAGGCGAGGCGCACACTCATGTTCATGCGCTCCGTACGCGCTCTGACCTTGCTGTAGCCCAGGTGGCGAGACGCTTTGGTGCTTTTGGTTTTTTTTGTTCTCTTTCTACTCACAGTGCTGTGGGTGCTTCGGGATGGGGCATAACGCCAAACGGCGCTTATTTTCGCCGGCCATGAGTCTACTCATTTTATTAAGAAATCCAAATTAAAAAATAGAGTTCAGGTGAATAGCTCCCCCCGAGCATCGAAGCACCCTACAAACGCCCCCCTCCAAACCCACTTCTCACTTGCATCGGCCTGCTTCTTGCTCCATGGCTGATACATCAC
>JBDQHQ010000077.1:0-9353 GCA_040264795.1 Akkermansiaceae bacterium
TCCGCCGTGAGCTGCTTGATGCCAATCTGGAGGCTGAAGTAAATCCCGCCAAGTCCTAGTCTCCGGACACAATAACCCGGCACAGAACACTCATACAAACGGTGGCACCTCAGGTGCCACCGTTTTTTGTGTAGCTGAGCTTATAAGCAGTTCATAAATACTCATATTTGACCGAAAAATTCTTGCAATACGCCATTTATCTGGCATTTTCCCGCCCGTCCGTTGCCTACGGCATACGTGACAACATCACCATAAATTCCTGCGTAGCTCAGCGGTAGAGCGGGTGGCTGTTAACCACTAGGTCGTTGGTTCGAACCCAACCGCAGGAGCCATTTGAAAGCCCTTGAGTGTAGTCACTTGAGGGCTTTCGCCTTTCTAAGGAAGGTGCGATGTAGACACTAATTGTAGACACTTTTTCGGGGGTTTCACATCCAAGCTCCATGCACGATTCGAGCGTCACTACCCCTGCAGTCTGGCCCACTGCATTACTAGCCGTGCTTTTCTTTCCAAAGAAAGCTGACAAGCCCGGTAACAGCCATCGCCACCAAGAGCACTATTCCCACAGTTCCAAATACGTCACCACGTCCTTGCAGAGCCCATGTTGCCGCAAATCCGGCGACAAACAAGCTGAACAGCATTGCCACGTTCACCATGATCCTTTTGCCACCTCGCGGCATATCCTCACCCAAAGACTTTTTTGAATTCATCAAGAGAAAGAAAATCAGATAAGCAATAGGCAACAAGACGGTGGCCGTAATTCCAGCGGGAATCTGCATGGCGGCCTTGCTCGCCCCACTCCACAAGACAGGAGACAAAGCGGCTGTAAGGGCAGGTGTAGCTGCACCAATCATGAAAGGAATCAGTTTGCCTGGTTTGCCCACCGCTTGAGATATCGCAAACCCGTTGATCAACATGTGCACAATCATCGTGGAGAGGGCCATCGCAAAAATGCCCACCCCAAAGATCAGTTGGGCTGGTCTCGACCCCACCAAAGGCGTGATTGCCATGGCCAATTGACCGGCATCACGCTTGGTCAACGAAGCCGCTAGTTTCCTGTCCGCAATGGGCAATTGATCCAGCAATGCCCGCTTTTCCTCTTCCCCTGCCGGCAGCTGCACTGCTTCAAAACGAGCTCGTTTTTCCAGCATGCTGTAGTATTCACCAGCCAGTGCTTTGGGTTTCCCGTTCTCATCCAAAATATCAGTCGATTGATTGTGAAACTGGGCAGCCCCGGTAACCACCAGTAGGGACACAGCCAGCATAAAGGGCAATGCAAGCCCGCAGAACAGGTCATATCTGGAAAGTTCCCGATGCCGTCTCCCCCAACCCTTTTTCTTGATCGTGTAGGGAAGCAACAGAGCCATGTTCACTCCAACAACCGCTCCGAAAGAACCGATGATGATGTTGCGTTGCGTGCTGGAAATCAACTCTCTCCACTGGCCGGCGTACGGGCCGGTATCATCTATGGATTGCTCAAGTGAAGCGGCAGGTGAGAACAGAGCGGTAAAATCCGGGATATACCCCTTCAGCACATGGGTGAGCTCCACACTGCCGTTGAAAAAATGTACGCTGGCAGCACCAAAAAAGCATAGGATAACAATGGCCACCATTATCTTGAGTATGTTTTCGAAGATGGATACTCCTTTACTCCCCAAGGCATAAAAGAATACCACCGCAAGACAACAGAGGGCCATCGGGACCGTCACCAAAAAGGGAGAACCCGGATCCAAACCAAAATTTTGTTCCACAATACCTTGCCCCAAGGCGGATTGCGCCGGGCAAAAGATACAGTCCACTACCACGGTCGCAACGAGCCAAGCCCAGGCGAGAACCGGGGTGATATGCTTACAGACAGCCTCATACGGGCTCTGCTTCATCGACAAGGTCATGTAGGCCAAAGCCCCTAGCATAATCACGCCACAAATCATCGCCAAGGGCTGTAGCCATAGAAGACTATAGCCGCCTATTACCCCCAAATACAAGGACCCTGCCAATGACCCGCCGCCGAGGGTGACGGCAGCCTGCAACCACCCGGGACCGCTCATTTTGGAATAGATCCAGAACTTATTCAACAACCCTGCGGCCATTGCTTTCTCCAAGCGCTCATTCTCGTCTTTCATAAGATGCGTCGTGCTAGATTTGAATCTCTGTTTTCACTTCCTCAACCAAGGCTGAAAATCGGCGCCCATACTCGATAAAAGTCTGATAACGGACGTCTACAGAACTTTCCACCGAATCATCGTGAAACACGACTGACATGTGTGGCTCAATGCTAAACCCCTTGTCATAGCCGGAGCAAAGAAGATCTTTGACGATCCTTCTCACATCCGCATCACCCTCTCCCGGCCAAACGTAAGAAGCATCTTCAAATACCTCCCCCGGTTTCTCCCCCTTGAAAATGCCGTCCTTGATATGTACATGTTCAATATACGGCTTGATATGCTTGTAAAACTCCCACGATGTCTGCACCGGGTATGGCTTGGGCTTGGAGCGATCCAGCGAAGTCGCTGAATTGGCGGTGTCGTAGATCAATCTCAATCCATGGACATGATCAAGCAGGCGCTTGGTGAACTGCCACCCCATACCACCATAGTTGGCGCAGTTCTCATGCAAGGCCACCAATCCCTCAGCCGCAAACATGTCCACAATTTGCTGCACGCTCTCCACCCGCTTTTCAAAAAACTGGTCCTCAGGATCACGGTCATGCAAAATACCAAAGCTCATGATTCTGATGTATCGTGTCCCGAGAGCTTTCATGCGCGGAATCGCTCTCTCTGCCTCTTGCAAATTGACGTCCATCGGCTCGAGCACAGACTTGCCCCAATTGCAAATGGTCGATCCAAAAGCATTTACCGAGATTTGTGCCTGTCCAAGGGTGTCAACGACCTCCTTGAACGCATCATCGGATATATCGGTAATGTTTTTTCCGTCCACACTGCGCAACTCGATATGAGACCATCCCAAATCCTGAATGGCCCTTGTCTGCCCGGCAATTCCGTCCGCAGCCTCATCTGCAAATCCTGTGTAATACATCCCTATGTCAGGTTTATCATTCTCAGCTCCCTCTGGGATTGTTTCACAGCATCCATCACCGCACTCATCAGGACTGCCTCTTCACCCCCCACTGGGAAGATCGCCTCCCCATTTAGATCTCTTGCCACATCTGCATAGATGACGACTGGATCCCCAAAAACATCCTCTCCGACCAGCTCTGTTCGCACCTCCAACTGGCCATCCCCAGACATGTCCCCGACCACGGTTGGGTCCGCAGGCTTGGAAGGTTCACCCGCATGGATCTCGAGCTCCCGGCCAGAGGCGATAATACACCCTTTGGTTCCCTGAACAAACCAGTTCTGCAAGCTCTTGGGTGAAAACGTCCACTCGGAATGAACCCTTACCCCGTTATCCATCAGCAGCACTGAATAAAACTGGTCTTCCGCATCTCCCGGATTAAGCACCCTGGAACAAGTTCCGAACACGGCTTTCACCTTGCCTCCGGCCACCTGCATGGCTGGATCTATCAGATGAGTTGCCCAGTTTAAAATGATGCCACCTCCAGCGTCCACCCTTGTCTGCCAGTCATCCCGGGTAGCGAAGCCATAAAAAGACCTGCGAACAGCAAACACCGAGCCAATCTCTCCAGCATCGACGATATCCTTGATCCTGTTGAAGTCAGTTCCCCAACGAGCCGGGAAATACGGGAATATCTTCTTGCCGCTCTCTGCAGCAACCTGAAACATTTTCTCCACCTCACCCTTGTTGATCCCGATCGGCTTGGTTACGAGGACATTGGCGCCAGCCCTAAGTGCCTCGCATGCCATTTCACAATGCTGGTCGTTTCTTGAGACGATCACAACCAAGTGCAAGGGATGCTCAGTGAGCATTTTTCTGTAGTCCGCGTAGGTGGGGCATGAGAAATCTTCCCCAGCCTTGTCACGCGACTCCTGGGAGGCACTCGCTACCGCAACAACGTTGAAACTCTCCGCATTGCCCTTTAGTCCGGCTCCATGCAGAAACCGGCCGCTCCTGCCATAGCCTATGATTGCCGTCCTTATCATACTCATATATTGTTTAATGATGTGTATTGTAGCGAGTCAGAGCGGATAATATAGTCCAAAGCCTCTGACAAGGCCTCCTCACGAACAGGCCCCCATCCCTCATCATCGAGACCATGCATCATATAATTCATCAAGACCGGTTGCTGCACCTCCGCTTTCCGGATGGTGGCAAACAAATGATCATCACAGTGGTCGGGGCCATGCCACGCACAATCGATCACTCGCTTGTCCAAGTCAGCCTGTCGATTCATCCCCGTTCCGACCAACCCATCCGGGCCCGTCGTTCTGATGGCACTTACCTTGCTCAGTAAATAGTCATCTATCTCAGGGGTAGACCGATTGTAAGCGAGGAAATAAATGGCATCTTGCACCGTGAAGTGGTGCAAGTGTCCAACAAAATAATCCAGACACGCGTCGATTTTGCGTTTCGCTTCTTCGAAGGGCAGTTTCGACAAATCCGAGTGATCGTAGCCGTGGGGGTGCACCACATGCCCCCTCTTTTGCAGATCGTTCCACATGGCGAAATCCCCTTTGGGAAACTCCGGCAGAAAATCACTATGGTCCACGATTACCGCGAAGGTGGCTCGCAAGCCCTTGCTCTCAAACAAGCCTGCAATACGGGAAGAGCTTTTTTCAAAGCCGTCATCAAACACCAATGATACTCTAGTCACCATCGCCTGCTTATTTGACCTTGTTACCGTCGACCGTATTCTTACTGAAGTAGTAAAAATTTTTTACCCACACATGATCTCTGAGAACCTGCTGCAGCAATTCCTCGGAAAGAGGCCCTTTTTCAGCGGCACCAATGGCCTGGTCCACCCGGGCAGGACTGGACATTGATGCCGCAATGTTGGACACCCCCGGGTGGCTCAAAGGCAACCTGATCGCTAATTCCGGCAAGGACACATCATGCTCCTGCAAACAGGATTTCAACCTTTGAATTCTATTCAGATATTCACGAACCATTTCTTTGGATGCATTACCCAGCTTCACGTCCGCCGAGCATGACTCCACACTCCCCCCTGTGGCCAATGATCCGGCGTGATCATAAACGCAGCGAATGATTGTCCCTACCTTGCGCATCTCACACAAGGGGAAAGCACTGACAAATGGACGGCTCTCAAAGGCATTGAACAATATTTGCACGGAATCAACGAGTTTACCCTCCACCAGACTCAATACCGCGTCATGTTCATGATCCTGTGCGCTCACCCCTATGAACCTCAATTTGCCCTGGGTCTTCAGATCCAAGAGTGTCTCCAACCATTCAGTGTTATGCCCCCAAAGATAATACCATTGGTGCAGCTGAACCAAATCAAGGCATTCAAGCCCCATCGTTTTCAGGCTATCCTCGACGCTACGCGTGATTGACTCGCGAGTAAACTGTTGCTCTATCGGGACATAAAAGCGCCAGTTAGATACATCCTTGGGCTTGACCTTCGTTGCGATGAATGGCTTCTCCCCATTCCACTGCTTCAACGTCTGCCCCACGATCCGTTCGCTCTCCCCATAATTTCTCGCCGTATCAATAAAATTGACCCCCTTCTGCAAAGCATCCAGTAGTGCTACAGACACGCCTTTCTCATTTTCATTAATACGCATGGCGCCGAAAGAAACGGGTGTTGTTTCAAACCCCGTGGTGCCAAATGCTCTAAGCTCCATACTCATATTTTTACTATTAATTTGTGCGATCAACTTCCAGGCTTGCCGGCAAGATGTTGCCAGCTCTGTGGGCCCTGTCATGCCAGCCTGTTTTTTTGCATCGATTAAAATTCATCATAAGCGATTTGCTGCCCGGGAACCTTGAACTCTTCTTTGAGCATTTCGTCTCCAGCCCTCACCATCGGAGGCGGACCACAAAGATAATACTCGATCAAAGCAGGGTCCTGGTGCTTCTCCAAGTATTCACGCCTCAAGACATCGTGAATAAAACCGGTGGCTCCATCCCAGGCATCACTTTCCAAAGGTTCGGATAGAGCGATATGGAAACTGAAGTTCTCATGCTTTTCCTCCAGCGACCTGAAGTATTCCTCGTAAAAAATCTCCTGCCGAGAACGCACACCATACCAAAAAGACACCCTTCTTCGCGTTTTCATGGTCTCGAACAAATGGGATAAATGAGAACGCATGGGTGCCATGCCAGCACCGCCTCCAAGGTATACCATTTCCCTGTCTGTTTGCTTGATGAGGAAATCTCCATAGGGGCCAACCGCAGTGACCTCGTCCCCCTCCTGCAGACTGTGCATATACGTCGATCCTACTCCCGCATCAGCCCGCAGACCCTTTGGCGGAGTGGCTATACGTATGTTGAACTTGAGTTGTTTCTCAGCCGAATCCGGATTGGTTGCCAGCGAATAGTTCCTCCGGCACTTGGCAATATTGCCCGACTTGTTGTCAAAGACATGATGTGCCCTCCACGAGGTTGCATAAGGTTCCGCTACATCGAATCCAGCAAAGGAAATCTCATCATAAGCCGGGATGTTGATCTGCATGTACTGCCCTGGCTGGTATTTGGGGAAATCCTTCCCCACAGGCTCCAGTGTCAATTCCTTGATGAAGGTGGATACATAGCGATTGCCCACCACCCTCAGAGGATACTCTTTCTCAACCCTCTCTCCCTTCGCACGAATATTGAGAAAAATCTTACCCTCTCTCTCCTCAACCGCATAGGTCTGCAGAGCCACACACACTGGAGGCCTGGCCGGTGATCCATCCGTGACATTGAAGCGCCCGTTGTGCTTGGGACACTCCACGAGCTTGCCTTTCACCAAGCCATCTGCCAAGTGGGTCGAGCCGTGGGTGCATATGCCGTCACTGGCATACAACTCGCCACTTGCCACCTTGTAGATCGCAAAGGTTCTGGCGTCATGATCAAATCTCAAGACATCCTCATTTCCCAGCAAATCGGCATCACCTACTTCTACCCAGCCTGCATCATCCGTGACTTTGCCGGAAATCACCGCCTCACCACCAACACCCTCGTTGACCAGATGAGCCGTGTCCGGCAGTTCCCTTCTCACAAAGTAACCCGGGTCCTTGATTTGCCTCAGCACAGTCGGGACAATTTCCCTGTAGGCATCAAATAGGCTTTTATAGGGCTTGGGGCAATCGTCTTTGATAAGCTCATGCAGCTTCGGCAACTGATGGTATGGCACCAAGGGAAACATGTGATGCTCCAGATGATAATTCATGTTCCAGTACAGGAACCGGTGCACAAAATTCATGTGTATTGTGCGGCAGTTAAGACGATGATCTAACACATCCTCGGCCAATCCCGCATGTTGAGTCCAGCCATATATCGGCATCAACCAGGCACCGTAAAGATTAGGCCCTAACACGAAGACAAAGGGCAACCAGGTTTGGCAGTGGACACATGCCACAATCATCAACACGTAGATCAAGGCATAGACCCGGGCCCTGAAGAACACTTTGCCCCACTCTGATTCCGGAATAAAGGTGGCCTCCTCCTTGGTGACACGCCCCTTACAATGCGTCAGAATGTTTACCAAATACCTGCGGAAGGCCTGGAAATTGATGCACTTCAGCAACATGGCAGTCAAACTGGGTGGTCTGGGAACTGCAATCTCAGGATCGCGCCCGACAATAATCGTATCACTGTGATGACGTGTATGGCTCCATCGCCAGGGTACGGATTCACGTAACACCATGAACGAAGAGACCTCGTAAAGAACGGTGTTCAGCCAGTCGGTCCTGAAGGCCGTGCCATGACTTGACTCATGCCACCGCGCATCGGAGGCCGAGGCATAAAGCACTCCATAGCAAAGCATCGGAATGAGTGCCCACCAGGTTCCCCACAGCGCAAAAGTAGCATATCCAAACAAAAGAATCGCTCCGAAATAAATGAGACAGTCACGCAGAGCAGGTAAATCCTTTCTTTCATGAAGCTCACGCATCTTGGCCTTGGGTACGGGGGTGCAGTACCAAACAGCTTCCGCAAGACCCTCTTCAATAGCTTTTTGAGTATATTCACCAACCAGACTATAGTCCTTGAGCTGCAAATTCTGGTAAATATTATCCACCGTTCGTGCCATGCTTGAAGCTAGGCTCCATGAGCCGTGCACAAAACAAAATAGCGATTGCATAATGATTCATATGACTGATAATGCTAGTCATGAATAAACCCTATTTCCCGGCAAAAGACCGATCTTTCTGGTACTCAGAGTCCTCCCGTTACCCGCTCCTCTACCTGGCATGGGGAACCCGCAATTTCCATAGGCAGCCCATTCCCATCACCACGCACCAAGGCTGGGTGGTGGCTATCATCGAAGAGGGCAACCCTCTGCTGGATACCGGGACTCGTCTCATTCAAACCTCTCCAGGAAGTCTTATCATTATTCCCGCAGGAGACAAATCCGGCTGGCAGATGCAAGACGACCGGCAATGCAGGTTCCTGCTTTGGATGTGGGACTCCGCCCTCCCGACAATACCCGACAACCAAAAAACCCATATAAAACTCAGTAAAAAAGAACGGGAGGTATGCAAGCAGCATCACGAAATGTGCAGGAAGGAAGTGTTCTCCCCGGACTCATGGAGCAAGCTGTATCTCGATGGCTGCTTTCGCCTCTTCTGCAGTATCATCGCCAGAGTCAGCAAAGCCCCTCAATCCAACTCCGAACGGGAAATCAAAGCGGTTGCGGCAACAAACTGGCTACAGGAAAACATTAATAGCCAGCAACCGGTTGCTCGTTTATGCGACTACCTCAATATCTCTCAATCGTCCCTTTACCGTCTGTTCCAAAAAAAATTCAACATGAGCCCCAAGAAATACATTCACATCACCAGAATGGAACTGGGCAAAAAGATGCTCGAAGAGCACAACCTGGCCATCAAGGAAACCAGCTTTTCGCTCGGCTACAAACATCCAAATGACTTCAGCCGTGCTTTCCAAAAATACTTTGGCAAAACATGTTCGAGCTTCAAAAAAACACCGATGGTTCACGCAAACGACCAAGAAGCGGTCTGAAACCGTAATTTGTCTGCCGATGGCATCGGGCGATCTTCGTCAAATGCCAGCCAAGCCTACCATCTCGACCCGGCCCCTTTCACCTGTACGACGGTCGCCATCTGCACAGAATGTGTAGACTCCAAGTCTTTCCAAGTAAACACATCTCCAGTCACAAGTCCATATATTACTTATCCTGTGTGACTTACGCGAAATAGCATGTTGGCTGACAGATGTTCAGGAGCGAGTTGCACCATTTCATCTAAGGCGGGTCTAATATTATGATCTGCGGTAAGTTGGGTGAGCGTTTTGTTAGAGCTAAGCTCTTGGAA
>JBDQHQ010000078.1:0-8981 GCA_040264795.1 Akkermansiaceae bacterium
ATATGACTCAGCCGGTAATGCCAGTGAGTCAGCAGAGGATTGATCCTCGCCTGACCATTGAGACCTTTTTCACGGATGAAGCACCTTCTCCATTACCGGTTGTTGCTGAGCCCGTCCGCCCCAAGGTTACCCAGCCGGTAGTTAAGTCATCACCGCAGCCCGCAGTACCAAAGTCATTGCCGACACAAAAATCGGAATACTCCCTCGGTGAGTTAGACCAACAACCGCGCCTGCTTCGCAATCCCTCAGTCCTTTTTCCGCGTAGCATCAAGGATGCCAACACTGGCCGTGTCGTTGTCCGTGTCGCCATTCTGCCAAGCGGACGTAGTGAGTTTGTCTCTGTAATATCCTCGACACATGATGAGCTCATCCCTCTTGCAGAGAGGATTGCCAATGGATCACGATTCACCCCGCCAACCCGCCAGGGTAAAGCTGTGAAAGCTGTTATGACCTGGCCCATTACCATCAAAAAATGAAATACGTCATCATTGGTTTTTGTCTCTTCGTTCATAGTAGCCTCGGTGCTGCGGAGCCACTGATGCTGGGCAAGGACTATTGGCAAAACGATGCCTTTCTCAAATCCTTCAATGGCTCTTACCGAATTAATGCAAGGATTGAGCCGTCAGTTACCTCAGAGGAGCGCGGTTTGCTGGTCTCGATTCAGCCGATGATGGCGGATGGCAAAAGAGAAGATGCATTAGCAAAGCTGACAGAGAGTGAGCTGATCAAATCATCCGCGGCCATTGCTTTTAATGCAGGCAATATCCAATTTGAGTTGGGTGATTTGGAGGCGGCTGAAGAACGTTACCTGCAAGCACTGAAAAAATTTCCCAGCTTCCGGCGCGCGCACCGCAATCTCGGCTTTGTTTACGTACGTCAGAACGAATGGGCCAAAGCTCTACCAGCACTCGAGGAGTCAATCCGTTTGGGTGACCAAGATGCAGCCACTTTTGGTCAGCTCGCATTCGGAAGAATGCAAGCCGGGCATTACGCCTCAGCGCTTCAAGCCTTTCAGCTTGCCCAGTTGACCCAGCCTGAATCAGTTGACTGGAAAGCGGGTGCTGCGCAGTGTCTGCAAGAACTTAAACGTCACGAGGAAGCGCTATCACTACTCGATGAGGTCATCGCTGTGCGCCCTGAGGAGCCTTTCTACTATATTTTTCAGGCTTCGGTTTACTTGTCATTGGGGCGCCCTGACGACGCGATTGCCAATCTGGATTTGGTTCGCCGTTTCGGCAAACTGGATGCTGAAAATCATTTGTTATTAGCGAATCTTCATTTGCGTGCAAATAGCAATCAACTTGCACGCCCTGTTGTCATGGCCGCCCTGGCTATAGAGGAGAAAGCGTCATACAGCTCAGCTATCAATGTGCTGGAGTTCGCCACATTGACACGGAACTGGTCTCTGGCGCGGGATATTGTAACAGAAATAAAAAAAGCCTACCCCGAGACCCGTGATAGCAAGCTCGAAGAAAAGCAAAAACACCTGCGTGCATTGATTGATATTGAATCAGGTGTTCAACCTGAGCGTGGTGCAATAGCCCTTGAGGAAATCATCAAGCAGAATCCCCTAAGTGCTAGCTCACTTATTTTATTGGCATCTCATCGTGCCAAAGAACAAAGGTATCAAGAGGCAGTGATGTTGCTTGAGCAAGCAACACGCGTGGAAGGTCATGAATACAAATCTCTTGTTGAACTAGCGAAAGTTCAGGTCGCCACAAGAGCTTATACCAAAGCACTCGCTAACCTTGAGAGGGCCTTGAAGATAGAGCCAAATGATGACCTTAGAAATTATCGCGACGCCATACACCATCTCTCGGTCGCCAGTGAGTAGTTGGCCATTTGTGCTAGTGAACTCTCTGACTGCGGCGTTGCAGGAAAATAGTTGTCAAAAGTAGACACAGACTCATGCATCCGACCAACACCAATGAGCAAGCTATGGTGGTTTTTGATTCGATTCCAAGCCAGTATTTGTTCTCTGCTAAGAAGATGCTTCTGCCCTCACTTTTTCGATAATCCATGCGATCGATCTCCGCCTTGCTCACCAACAGATCAGTGCGCTGATTGACAAAGAAATCCTTCGCTGGCTTGGTATCAGTGGTTTCTTGCCCAGGGTAGGGGGGGATGGCCAACAGGGTGTCGAGGTCTTTACGCCGCCCGGTGTGGCTGATGAGCCATGCAAGATCTCTGGCCTCCTTTGCGGAATTAGCCTCACAGGCCATGAGCCTTGTCAGTGTCTCAGTGAGAGTCCTGAGTCGCTCAACCTCTCTGGGTTTAAGTTCCTGACCCTTGATGCCGGCAAGTCGCATGTCGCTTCTGTGTTTGAGAGGATCAATATCCGCCTGAACCTTACGCCGTTGTTTTTCAAACAGGTTTTCTGTAGCTTGAGTAACCATCATGCCTTCATAGGCGTAGCGCAGGGGCATAAATCTTGCAGGAATTGGCTCAGAGCCCTCTTCTCGCCCCTTGTCCCCACCTTGGAACAGGCCTCGGTTCATTTCATCAAAGGGAACGAGCGCGCCAGCCAGAAGAATTTGAGGAACCAACAGCAGTGGCACTGAGCTCAGGGCAGCACGTTCGGTAGTGACGATGGCCGATATGGTCAGCGCCATGGCAGTGCCACAGAGAGCGGTTAGTGTCATCCACCCCCAATGCAGTAAAAACATTCCCTCAATATCGAGCATCATATGCCCGAGGTATGTATAAATGCCGCACTGAAGCAGAGCCGGAATCGATAGGGAGATGAACTTGGCACTCACGTAAAGCAAGGTTCCGGGCCGGCAATTGCGCTCACGCCGCAGCAAGGGAGAATCCCGTAGAATTTCGGTAGCACTATTAGTCAAACCAAGAAACATGCCAATGGTCACCGTGAGGAAAAGATACACCGGTAAGTGAAGAGCACTGCTAAACTCATAGGAGCCATCTGGTGAAGCTCGCAAGGTTGCACCAATAAGAAGAGCTAAGAGTGGTGACTCCAAGAGGATACTGTAGATGGTTCCCCTGTTTCTGAATTTGGAGATTAATGAGCGATACAAATGAGTGCGAAACAGCCGGAGCCATTCGGCACTTCGCTGCCTGCGGCTGCGCATTGGCACAGCCATGTGATCTGCACTCAGAGCCACATCCCCGAGATTGGTTTGTTCAGGGCTTTCTCCCTTGCTTACCTCATCGAGCAACTGGCTTCCTTCGAAGCGTTCTTGCCAAAAGGTGGCGGGGAAACGCCTTACTCCACCACTTTCCCGGCTGGCTCTTCCATGCAAGGGGGTTTCCAAGACATCAAAGACAAAGTCTGCATCCATTTGTCCCAACTCTTGTCTGTTGAGTCTTGTAGGTGGGAGTACATTGAGGTCTTTGCATGCTTCTTGGAAATATTGGCTCATCGCCATTGGTGTTCCGTAGAAAGCAATACGGCCTCCTTGGTCAAGCATGAGCACTTTATCAAACATACGTAGTACACGTGCTCCCGGGCGGTGTATGGAAGCCACTACGATGTTGTCACGAGATAGAGTGTGCAAGGTTTCTGCCACATGTTCGGAGTCCTTGGACGAGAGTCCTGAGATCGGCTCATCAAAAAGAAAAATTTCAGCAGCACTTCCCAGATCCAGGCCAAGGTTGAGGCGGCTTCGCTCGCCTCCACTGAGTGTTTTCTCCCCGGCTGAACCGACACGCCTCCTGGCCAATGGCTGCAATGCCAACTCGGCAAGTATCGATTCCACTCTTTTATAGTGCTCAGTGGAGGACAAGTGAGGTCTTCTTACTGTGCAGGCATGAATGAGATGCTGTCTTACGGTGAGCTGAGGGTTAAGTGCCTCTTCCTGGGGCATACTGGCAATGAATGGCGCAAGTCTTGTCCGATTGTCATAAAGGGACATGCCATTGAGCCTTACTTTGCCGCGGTTGGGTTTGAGATGCCCCGCCAAGGTAGATAATAGCGTGCTTTTACCACTGCCACTGGGGCCCATGATGCAAAGCATTTCGCCACGCTTGATCGAAAAAGACACATTATCGAGGACGACCTTATCACTACCAAAGCGATGATTGAGGTTTTCGATACTTACTGTGCGGATCACTGCACGCTCTTCATCAAGTAGACCTTCACTGAATCGGCAGCGCACTGCTTGATTGGCACTGATCCGGATTAGCGAGCCATCCACGAGTTTACAACTGCCCCTGACGGGTTGCCCATTGACAAGGATGGTTCGCTCTGCACTGACAATGCTGAGGTGGCCCTCGGCAGTCTGTGCATTGTAATTGATTTTGAGCACGGTTCTGCGCGCCAGTCCTGAGCTTAGCAACACGTCTCCACGCCTTAATGCGGCTGGATCGTTGGAAACAATGCAAACCTGCCTACCGGCATCCATTTTAAAACGGCTACCCGTTTCCATGGCCTGTTTGCGCAGGGATTCGAGGCTGGCTTCCACTCCGCCGGACAGGATGAGTTTCTCGGAAACGGGAAGCTTATGGGTATCACCGGGAACTATTGATTTGCCCGATCCCAGAGAAATTTCGGTCTCTGCCAAGGCCTCAACGTGGACATTGAGACCAAAATCAAGCCTTACCGTACTGGCACGGGAACGTGTACGCTCAGCGGATAGAGTAGATCCGTTCTCATTGAGATAAAGCGATTGCCTGTGCCCGGTGCGGGAAGCATTGAGGAAAAAAGTAATATCATCCGAGGAGATGTTCCAATCAGGCAGGCCGATGCTTTGATGCTGCCTGAGCCTGAGAATTTGTCCTGGCTCAATGGAACTGCCACTGATCCAAATGGGATGTTCCCCCTTGTTGCGAATGAGAACAATGTCCTGAGAGCGATAGCAGCAAAAGGCGTAACCAATGAGACCCTGAGGGAGCATAACATCGGCCTTAGAATCGGACGTGAATGATATCTTGTCAAAAGGCAGAGGGGTATCGGAAGGCTCCCCGTTCATTTCCGATAAAATGAGTTCACCTACGCCTTCGGCACCCAAACCCTGCATGACCTGGGAAAAAGCATTTTGCCCCCTGAAAACAGAGTTCGAGGCAATGACCAATAAATAGAGTTGGAGTCCGAGGGATATAATCTCGTCATCCTTGAGTTCTTTGCTCAAGGAGAGTGCCAGAGTAGCCGGAGATCTCGGTTTTTCGAGGGCACGGTGGAGCCGCCTTGCGAGCCAACGGTGGTCGGCCTCAGGAAAAGCATGTCGTAGGAGGTCAAGAGCCACCTCCGCCTCGGCGCGGTCAACTTGGTTGTCGAGTGATACAAACGAGGCAAAAACATCAACCAAATTGCCTGCATATCTGATGCCGCTGGGTGCAGCAGGCCTAATCCTTCGGTATCCCGGCAGGCGCTCTAGCCATCCGCGAAACTCGCCAAAATGGCGCGGTGCCTTGACTTGCTGATCTTCAGGTTCTGCCACGGGCTGTATGTTACTGACAAACACACAATTAACAAGCACGTGTGTAGGAAAGCCGGTGGCCCGACGGTGATCGCCAGGATAAGAAGCGGTATGGTTCTGAAGTCATACGTTTCTCGGGCAAAACATGAATAATGTCGTAAATTAAGCGTTTTCTTTTTACAAACCCGCACTAAAATAATCCTATTCGCATCTATCTTGCGGATGATTCATCACCCAACCCATCTTTATGTCTCAAAAGTCACCACCCAAACCCCCGCCAACACCGCATGGATCAGGAAAAGGTCCCGGCCAAACTGCTCCCGGTGGCGGGATCAACTGGCGTGTTCTTATCCTCATGGCAATCGCCACGGGTATTTTTTTCATGGCCTGGCAATCCAGTGGTTTTGGAAAACCAGAGCGCCTCACCTACACCCAATTCCGAGATTATGTAGATTCGGGTAAAATTATCACGGATCAGAAATTACCCACTAAAAGCCAGGGGGCATTTCCGGATTCGAGGTTTAAACTCAAAAAATCCGGTGAATCTGCTGCTGTTCCAAGAATTACCGGTTTTTTCTACAAGGTTGATCCTTGGATAGCAGACAAGAAGAATGCTCCTCAGGAAACTTTCCGCATCCCCATCATTCCCCAATTTCACGATGACGAGATAAAATCCATTCTTTCCCGTTACCCGATTCCGCTGCGAGTTGTCTCCGAGTTACCTAATCCGCAAGATGGTATGTCTTACACTCTGAGCGATCTGAGGAAAATGCTGGCAAGAGGAGAGGTCATACAAACAGCGGATCGTCCCCAGAACGAGTTCGAACTTCTCTCTGTAGACGGGTCTGATAATCAATGTATTGTGGGTACTCGCTACGTTTTTGCGGATGCGCCCGCAGCGACCAAAGACGAAGACCTCGCCCCTTTTGAACTGGACATCAATTACATGGAATTGACCGACTCGGAGCTGGCTTTCATCAACGATCTCGCCCCGTTCCAGCCTGATTCCGGCATGATGAAAATGTTCATGATCCAGATTTTCCCAATCTTTCTAATCATTCTCATCATCTTCTTTTTATTCCGCCACCAGATGAAATCCGCTGGTCGTGGGGCGATGAGCTTTGGAAAATCCAAAGCGCGTTTACTCACCATGGACAAGAACAAGGTGACTTTCAATGATGTGGCTGGAATTGAAGAAGCCAAGGACGAACTCATGGAGGTGGTTGAGTATTTGCGTGATCCTAAGAAATTCCAGAAGCTTGGTGGCAACCTACCCAAAGGCTTGCTCATGGTCGGACCTCCGGGAACTGGTAAGACCTTGCTTGCCCGCGCCATTGCCGGGGAGGCAGACGTGCCGTTCTTTTCGATTTCCGGTTCCGACTTTGTGGAAATGTTTGTCGGCGTGGGGGCCAGCCGTGTTCGTGACATGTTCGAGCAGGGCCAAAAGAATTCACCCTGTCTGATTTTCATCGATGAGATTGATGCCGTAGGCCGTCACCGCGGTCATGGTATGGGTGGTGGCCATGATGAACGTGAGCAGACACTCAATGCCTTGCTTGTCGAGATGGATGGTTTTGATACCCGAACAGGGGTTATCATTATTGCGGCCACCAACCGACCCGATGTCTTGGATCCGGCATTGCTGCGGCCTGGAAGATTTGACCGTCAGGTCACTGTCGGGCTCCCAGATGTCAAGGGACGTGAGGAAATTTTGAAAGTTCATGTGAAAAAGATCAAGATGGATCCGGATGCTGATTTGGGCATTATTGCGCGTGGAACACCGGGGTTCTCGGGTGCTGAACTAGCTAATCTGATCAATGAGGCAGCTCTATTGGCTGCACGCAAAGGCCTCTCGGAAGTGACTCTTGCAGAGATGGAGGAGGCGAGGGACAAGGTGAGATGGGGGCGCGAACGTCGTAGCCTCGCACTGAGCGAGAAGGAGAAGGAAAATACCGCATACCATGAGGCTGGGCACGCCATACTCAATGAGCTGCTCGAGCATACCGACCCACTCCACAAGGTCACCATCATCCCGCGCGGGCCATCACTTGGCTCAACCATGTTCTTGCCTGAGGAAGATAAGTTTACCTATCGCCAAAGAGAATTGGTGGATCAATTATGCGTTGCAATGGGTGGCCGGGTAGCTGAGGAGCTCACATTTGGTAATGTTACCAATGGAGCTGTTGGAGATATCCACATGGCTACCAACATTGCTCGCAAAATGGTCTGTGAGTGGGGGATGAGCGAAGATCTCGGTATGGTTGAATACGGCCAAGGCGAGGGTGAGGTATTCCTCGCGCGAGACATCGGCAAGTCCAACAACTACTCCGAGGAGACCGCCCGTAAAATTGATGCCGAGATCAAGAAGCTCATTGATGATGCCTACGCTCTGGCCAAGGATTTACTCATCAAGCATAATGATAAGCTCAAGCTGCTTGCTGAAGCATTGCTGGAATATGAGACACTCGATGCCGGGCAAGTCAGCGATTTGCTCAAGCATGGTGAAATGAAAAATCCGCCAAGCCCTCCCGGTGAAACAGTGGTTCCTGGGAATCAGGCAGATGAAGGAGTGCCAAAGAAAAGCATTGCTGAGGATTCCTCTAGTGACGATGACCCTTTGGCTGGTGAGGCAATAGGAGCTCCAGCTTAGTGATTTAAACTATCAGCTGCCTCTCGCTGGCCATTGGTTCTCCTCCAAGTGAGCAGAGTCTCTTGCCCGGTTTTTCTACGAAAGCTTAATAGCGAAGCGACCGTCTATCTTATCGGCGCCTTCTCAGCAAGCCGATCATGGCTCCCAGTGAGACCAACAAGGTGCTTGAAGGCTCGGGAATGATGTCAGCACCCCTATCATAGCCCCAGTAGTCGGCTCCTGCTGTGTTGTGGTATTCGACATAAAACTGGATATAAGTTTCCTCGGCATCAGGAACATTTGGGTCAGTGTCATTCAGAACAAAGCTGTTCTCTGGGACGTAGAGAACGATGTCCCAGTTCGAATTTCCTGCACCGTAATAGAGACGGATGGTCTCATCGTTGTTGTCAGCGCTATCGTAGTAATAAGCCATGTTGGTGCTACTCGCATTGTAAGCCGTTGGATCGTAGCTTGTTATGATTTCAGAGCTGGAAGTCTGAATTTGCAACTTGGTGATGTCGTAATAATTGTTACCCAGTGTGCCATCGTCCTTACCTTTCTGGTTGGCTTCCAGATAGAATGCCACATAGTTGTTACCACCGTATGTGATGCTACCTGCTTGCGCAAGGGTGAGGGACTCCCCGACATCAGCATAGCTGTTATCACCTGGTGTGTTGCCTGTTCCATCACCATCGTTGTATCCCGATATCAGGGTGTTACTGCCCGTTGAGCTGGTTTCCAAGAAAGTGCCTTGGACATTCGTATCTTGTGACCTGTTCTGGTCATAGTAGAAGAAATACGAATTATTGGCGCTGTCATAATACACCGTATTGGACTCATCCACGGTGATTACCGCATGGAGTGACGGTGCCTGTGTTAAGACAGCACTGGCCACGATCAGGGAAATCAATGAAATGCTCGTAGATTGCAGGGGATTTTTTACATTTCTCATAACAAGTGAATGTTATACAAAATCC
>JBDQHQ010000079.1:0-8960 GCA_040264795.1 Akkermansiaceae bacterium
TGACTCGATAGGGCAGATAAACCCTCAGCAAAGTTTTTTGAGCTCGATGCAAAAAACAATTCGTCACTCACTGAGATTGAGGGAACAAAGTCATCATTCTGAAATGGCACGGGCACAAACCAGGTTTTGAGACCGTCTTTTTCACTACTCATTGGCAGCTGCATGGGTATCTCTGCTCCAGTGAGCTCACCTGTCTTTTTGAGTAGACTCTCAATGGACTTACTCAAACGGACCCATGACTGCTGGAGTTTTTCACGGTCATCGACCGTGCTGACATAGGCGATTCTTGGTACTTTTCCTGTTTCGATGAATGGGTCGGGAAGATTTGGAACTTTAGGCATTGTCCCATTCATATCAACGACAAATGCCGCTTCGGCACCAAGCCCCTGAGACATATTAGTACGTAAGGCTTTCCAAATCTCCAAACAATCCTCCAGGAACATCTGGTCAAATATCTTGAAACCCGAGTGAATATCACTGAGCTCATCAATACCGCTCTCATTGAGTAAAGGTAATACGTGTTTGGCTCCCATATAAGTCACCTCGCTCAAGGTATCGATGAACTGCAACAAACTCTCTGCATATTGCTCATTATTGACCCAATTCATGAATAGCAGCGTGCCCTCTCCGGCGGCCATAGGAGCAAGAGTATGCGCAACACTCAGATCGATACTAGGCATATTGGATCCCCCGTAAGCTTCAAACTTGATGCCGTCTTCAAGAAAGGCAACGTAGCCAGCGTCAGTCCACTGATACATCTCGGCTAATTCTTTTCCCTTTTGGCTAAGACTATCCAGCATCACCTCAATATCCTGTGTGTCTCCAAGATGCTCCGATTCCGTGAGCTGATCAGACAGCCCCTCGAATAGCGAGCTCATGAGTTGATATGACATTCTCTCAAACGCTGAGGAGGAGTAGGACATGCTGGTGGCGGCATCGTAAAAACCAAAAGCGAACATCTCATCGTCAAGGTGATCATCTATGAAAGCTATTTTATCACTCGCACAAAAAGAATCGTTCACATCATCAACCAGCACAAAGTCATCCACAGAATTTCCGACAAACATAACAATATAGTCACCAACCTCTCCAACCGCAGCTACAAACTCAGTCTCTTTGAATGCCTTTTTGAGCTCCCTGGTGTCTTTTCTCTCAATGCCCATAAATTGAGACATGCTATCGAATTGATCCTCTTGATTATGTTTTTCGAGCTCAGCAAGCAGCTTCTCGCCACTAAATTTACAACCTTCAAATTGAGCCCCGTTACGCTCAAAACTGACATCTTCAACGCCGACTTCCATCATTCTCATTGAAGTCACGACCCATCCCAGTTCCTCCCTCACCGCCGCTCGGCTATCTTTGTCCGAGACCTTCGCTCCTTGGTAATATGCCGGCATATCAAACTGGGCCAAGGCCTTGATGAAATCAGCCGGCAATCCCTTGAGGGGGCCGGCGAATAATTTTGACGGAGGGCTCATTGCACCTTCCATATCCTCACCAACAGCTGCATCTCCTGCGTAAACCGCCATGCGCCCGGCATGATATACCAGACGCTCAGCCAATTCAGTAGCCACCTTGATCCCCTCCGGAGCACTTGGCCCGTAAGCGACAAAAAAATCCTCACTATATCCTAATAGAGATGCCGTGAGATCCGTTCCCGCTTCAATACTGAGGTCTTCCAATGAGATACCCTCATCCTCCATGCGCTCCATGATGTATGCACCGGCTGGGCTATCCATCATCTTATCAAAAATGCTGCGACCATTGATGACTGAGCTGTAAGCGCTGATGTTTTTCGGGATATGTTTAGCGAAACCCAACTTCTCTGCTCTTTTCTCAGTAACGCCAGAAACTTCAGGCTCAGGAGCTTCTACAGCAGGCTTAGGCTCGGCCGTTGTTTCCGAGGACGTTTCTGCAGACTTTTTGTTACATGAGGCGAATACGGCGATACCGCCAATGACAAACGGGACAATGATTTTTTTCATTTGGTTAATCTGGGTTGATCCTATGTGAACAAGCTCAATGGAGTGCCGAACACTCTCTACGTGCTACATTTACACAAATAGGGCTGTTGTGGATCAATAACATATGATGAAGGTTTTTTTTCAATTACAAAACAAGATATCTTTTGTAAGACCCTGCTTAGAACATGCCAGAATTACCCGAAGTCGAAACCACGCTCCGTGGTGTTGAACCCTATCTTCTGAATCGTAAGATCCAATCCGTTGAAATAAGGGACTCGAGGATGCGCTGGCCCATCGAAAACAGTGTCTACAAACTCGCAGGTCAAAAGGTCCTCAGCTTGGAGCGAAGGGCGAAGTATCTCCTGCTCCATTCCAATTCGGGCACCTTGATTCTTCATCTCGGCATGTCAGGAAGCTTGCGTATCTGTCCTCATGAGACTGAGCTAAAAAAACACGACCACTTCATCGTAGAGATCGAGGGGGGCATGGAGATGCGCCTTCATGACCCAAGGCGCTTTGGAGCCGTTTTGTGGCATGACATGCAGGATGGATCCCTGGGAGATCATTTTTTACTCAATCACCTGGGACCGGAGCCCCTCAGCAAGGCTTTTAATGCTGATTATCTGAGCTCGATTTGCAAAAACCGCAAAACAACGATCAAGCAACACATCATGAATAACAAGGTGGTGGTAGGTGTGGGTAACATCTATGCTTGCGAGGCACTGTTTCGAGCAGCAATTAACCCACAGCGTAAAGCTGGCAACATATCCAAAAGCAGGCTTTTTGTCCTCACAGAGCAAATCAAGCAGGTACTCGGTGACGCTATTAAACAGGGTGGCACTACCTTGCGGGATTTCCTGCGCGAAGATGGACAACCCGGCTACTTCAAGCAGCGCCTCAAGGTCTATGACCGGGAGGGCAAACCATGCCGTGCTTGCAAGGGAGTGATCAAAAAGGTCACCCTCTCTAATCGCTCCACTTTCTATTGTCCCAAGTGCCAAAGATAACACGCATCTCATATCTTGACATTTTCCCAGATTAGCCCAGATTTCGGCGGTCCTCTACCAAGGATAATCATCACATGCCGGTGTGGCGGAATTGGTAGACGCGCGTGATTCAAAATCACGTTCCCTAGGGAGTGCGGGTTCGATTCCCGCCGCCGGTATTTTCATCTTCGCGGTTATTCAATACTGCCATCCACACAAGTCAACTTGGCGGCCGTGCCAGAGTGCTGCACCTAGGCCGGTTCTATTTTGTCAGAAAACAAGGCCTCCAGTGCCTCCACAACTCCGTGGCTTGCCTCTTTTTGGGCAACATATCCGCCCACGTCTTTCACACGTCGCTTGACTTCATGACATGCATTCGCGGGACAAGCAAGAAGACCGGCCATTGCAGGATCGAGCATATCAAGGTCATTATGACTGTCTCCTATTGCAAAAGTGTCCTCACTTGAGAGACCCATTAAGCGGGCCACCTCCAACATAGCGGTTCCTTTGTGATAACCATGATGACTAAAACGAAGGTAAATCCCGTTCCTTTGGTAAGACAACTCCGGATGATGGGCTATCTCCTGATCAATTCTAGCTACGATCATATCCATTTCGGAGGCAGTTGAGGCCACAATTCCTGCAGGCTCCTCTTTTTGAATACCCCATACCGCAGCAGTCTCGTGCTCAACCCATTGTTTGAGTTTCTTGAGTATCTTGCCACAACGACGGAAAAGCTTATGATGTTCCCGCTCACATCTTCCATTCCACTCTGAAATACCAACCCATCGACCCAATTGGTTCGGCAAGTAAATTTCTCTCTCCCGGGCAATGATATAGTCTGGTAAGATCGGGAATCTGGCATCTACAAGACCTTGAACTGTTTGCATCAATGAGCGCCCCGTATTGATACCCCAATAAGATCTGTGCGAGCCGCGCATTGTTTGCATGAGTTCAAAAAACTCGGGCCTAACCGCTGGATCTTGATCCGGGATGACAAGTGTGCCATCAAAATCGAAAGACAAAAGCCAGCGCGGTGTATTGCAAGGAGTGAAGGGCTCGAGTAATTTCACAGCTGGATCGTGTTAACATCCCACCTTTACTGCATAGGCAGAGGCGTCTTATTCATCGATTGGAATTGCCCTTTGCGGGACTGGCTCTGATTCCTCAATGGCTCTTGGCGGCACTTTACTCCCGGAATTGTCGGGGGGGTCTTCTTCAACAGGTATCGCTCTGGCTGGAACCGGTTCGGCTTCCGATCGACGATCCACCGGTTGGGCAATGTTCTTGATCTCGTCACTTGGCCTGTCTGCTCGCATCTTTATTTCTACCCGTCTATTGAGAGCTTGCGCTTTAACATCACCCGCGCTCACCACAGGCTTAGTCTTGCCAAATCCTCTCACCGCGATACGGGCTTCGTCCAAATCCAGAGTATCAACCAGCCACGACTTCACAGCCATAGCACGTTGTTGAGAAAGGATTAAATTGGGCTGATCCGCACCGATCAAATCCGTGTGACCATCAAGCCAGCATACCAAATCGGGATGTTTGTCAATTAACAGGGCTACCTTCATCAGGCTAACACGGGCACTCTGACGCAGTGTTGAACTATTAAAATCAAACAGGAGGTCACTTCCTATGAGTGCCTTCGTCGTCAGAAGTGAATTACCATCCATTCGCGCCATGGCATCCAGTGATGTAAAATCCTTCAGCAAACCATTGTCTGCATTTCCATTAGCGCCTTTGCGTAATGCATCCGTATAGGTATCAGGGTCATACTCAGGAGCATCACGAGCACCAGGGTCAACGGCCAACTGACTATCCCTTGATCTGGGAAAAAAATCTTCAGTCTTGCCGATTTCAGGAAGAGTTGGCTCAAAAACAGGAGCATCTAATTTCTCCAACATTTCCCCATCAAGTTTACCTGCTGCCGCTGGCTCTGACATGGGCACTTGGATTGTCTCGATCGCAGGGCTGATATCTATTTCCATCTCAGCCATATTTTCGAGCATGTCGAGTTCATCAGCCGGAGGAACTACCGGGACCGGCTCCAAAATTTCATCAGAATTAGGTCTGTTGATTTCCGGCCTGGAATCAGAAACATCGACACGGTTAACTCTGACCACCTCCGTTTGGATTCCTGACTCGTCAACAAATTCAGGCAGTTGAATATCTATGCGGCTCAGCACAACGAAAACAAAGGCGTGTAAAATAATAGCCACCACCAAGGCAACGAAAATCCACTTCCCTATACCCTCATTCTCGGGCAACTTGAATGATGATGTCCCTCTCAAGCCACCGTTCCAGCTATAATCGTCGTCCATTCGTCGCGTAGTTTAACGTATTTTGACTAAATGGCAACTGGGGGTTTGCAGGCATCTTCCCAATCGGGGGCACAGGCCAGAGCCTGAGATCCGGAAACTTTATTTCTGTAAACATACTCGCCCTATGCCTATATCGGCTGTGGGTATGTCAGATCAGGAAAAAACAAATGAATCAAAGCTTGGAGAGATCAAAGCCGCCAAACGCATCAGAAGGCATTCATGGCGGATCATTTGGCTCGGATTCACCCTGTCAGGAATTCTCTGGTTTAGCCCCAATATCTATTTCGACAAGGTTCAGAAATTCACTGAAGTAGAGTTTCAAACCGGAGAGATCAGCCAATCTGACTATGACGCCATCATTCTCAGCAATGCCAGCTACCTAATGCTGTGTAAGGTTGGCTCTGCCATCCTCCTGTTGGGCTCAATACTTTACCTCCTCAGTAAGCTCGAATTACGCAAACGACCTGCTTCAGGACGCAACGATTGAAAACCGAAGAAGCTCGGCGCTCATCAAAAAAACTAATTATTTGAAAATGTAGTATTGGCAAGCCTCCTGTAAACACCTAAAAGGGTAAGATAAACCTGATTAGAATCGGTAACCATTATGCAAATATCATGCCCTCACTGCAACACCGCCCTTGATGTTGCTCAAGAACACTTCGGCCAACAAGTTCAATGCCCTGCTTGTAGCAATCGCTTTCAAATTCCCGACGCACCCACCGAGCCCTCGGATCCTAACTACCAAAAACCAGAGAGACAGGGTTGGGAAGAAGGAGACCACGCGAATGTCAATTTCGGCAAAAGCTTCCTTATCGGAGCCGGCATTACGATCGGCTGGATGTTGTTCATGATCCCCTTCAAGGATAGCCGCTTCGGGGCCATTTTCCTTGATCGTGGCTGGGTCAACTACGCGGAGACACTCTTGTTTTTCTGGGGATTGACCATCCTCTTGATGAAGCTCAAAAAGAACCAGCATCAAGGTCAGGCTACTCTGCTTAATCTTTTCCCTGAAAATATAGGCAAGGAAATCAACTCCTCCACGGTTGGTGATTTTATTGATAACATCTACAATACGCCAATCAGCCTCCGTGACAGCCTCATCGTCAACCGCATCCGTAAAGCCCTTGAGCTGTTTGAATCCCGGTGCGACAACAGTGAAGTTGCAGGATTTTTAGGTATCCAGTCCGATCTTGATGCAAACCGATCGATGGGATCGTATTCCCTCATCAAAGTTTTCTTGTGGGCCATCCCCATTCTAGGATTCATCGGAACCGTCATGGGTCTCTCCGTAGCGGTCGGCTCCCTGGCCATGGGAGACAACACCGATCCGGATGCACTCAAGGAATCGATCAACAACTTGACGGGTGGTCTTGGCGTGGCATTTGACACCACCCTTCTCGGTCTGATCTTGAGTATCCTTCTGAGCTTCCCACTCTCGGCTGTGCAAAAGCGAGAGGATGAAACACTCACCCTCATCGATACATTCTGCACAGAGAAGCTTCTCCCTAAACTCAATGACAGCAAACAACTGGGAACGGACGAACTTATCGAGCAAGCTGAAAGCATACCCCAACTGGTGGCTTCATTGGCCCGCGCTCATGAAACATTCCTGATTAATCTCAACAAATCAACAGTTCAACTCAATCAAACCCATACCAAACTGGAGAGCTCTCTGGATCAAGCTGTCACCAAACTCTCTGATACAAGTAGCGAGCTGTTCTTGAAGTCACACAATAACCTCACACGCTCCTTTGAGAGTATTGCCAGTGGTATAGAATCCATCAATCGCAGCTTACGCCAACTTGGCGAGTCTCAGATCTCTGGTGCGATTCCGAAGAAACGAGGCCTGTTTTCCAGAAAATAACCTGCCGTGCCCAAGCGAAGATCCAGCGGTGACGAGAAGGTAGATCTCTTCTCTTTCATGAGCATCCTTGCGTGCCTCATTGGCATCCTGACACTCATGATCAGCGTGATGATGCAGGCACAACAAGCCGAACAAGAGGAGAAAGCAGGCAAAACCAAAGAGGAGCGCGCGCGCGCTATGGAAAACCTGGAGCTCAAAAAGAAAATCGAAATTGCGGAAAAAGAAAATGAGCAGAAGGAAGAGCTCATCAAAAAGGAAAAAAAATCTGTTGCTGCTCTCCAACATCTCAAGGATCGTGCAATCAAATTATCCCTTAAACTCGATGATCTAAAAAAAGCAGACGACCCGGATCAATCCGATACAGCACTTCAGAAGCTCATCGAGAATATGATCAAGGAAATCGCTGCACTTAAGGAGGAACAGCCCCCCCTCGACAAACGGCTCAAGGAGCTGCAGGCAGAGCTCAAATCGCGCAAAGAAGCTCCCAAACCAAAAGAATCCGTCAAAATAAGACCGCGTGGATTTGGCGAGAAGGGAGCCAGAAATCTCTTTTTTGTCGAATGCAACTCAACGGGGGTTGTCCTTTACACCAAGGGTGTACCCGGCAAGCCCATATCAACGAAGGCAATTCCCACTAATGAAATATTTAACGATTACCTCGAGAAGGTGAAAAAAACCCATGATTCCATGGTCCTCTTTCTCGTCAGGAAATCTGGCAAGCTAGCTTATGACTGGGCAGCAGGTATCGCAGAGACCAAATACAGAGTGAGTCACGGTAAATTACCTATGCCTAACGATGGCAAAATCGATCTTTCCGCATTCAAATAAGATCTTATGGCACGCAGGAGAAATTCAGGTAGCGACGGAGTGAGTTTGGACTCACTCATGGACGCGCTTACCAACGTGGTAGCCGTGCTTATTTTGGTGCTCTTGCTCGTTTCCGCTGACGTTAAGCAAAAAGTCGAGCAGTTCTTTGATGACATTGAACCTGCTACACCTGAGCAAATCGAAGAATCCAAGAAAAAGATCGAGGAATTAGAGAAAGAAAAACAAAAGCTAGACGAGCTACTATCCGAGGAGCCACCCAGCCCTGAAGAGATCCAGGCAGAAAAACGCAAGCTCGCCCTCTTGGAAAAAACAATTCAAGATGTAGAGGCGAAAAACCGAGAGCTCCTTGCCAATCTCGAGCAGCTAAAAAAACTCGAACAGCAGAAACGACAACAACTCAAGAAAGAGGACGAAAAAACAACCTTCATGCAGGAGGAAATTGCTCGCCTTGAAGCTTTGCTGGATGAGACACCCGTTCTTAAAATCCCTGCGACAGAAGTAAGTATTCCGGTGAGCAGACCCGTCCCCAAAAGTGCTGAAACTTATTACGCTATCGTCACTCAGGATCGCCTGCACTTCATCGACCCCTTCACCCCCATTGAGACACTGGAAGACCAAATCAAAAAAAATGACCGTAAATGGCTCCTTGAGCGAACCAAGCGAGCTGGTGAGCGCATCAGGATATACGATCAAGAAAAAATGGCCGCTTATTTTAAAGACTTTGACTTTAAAAATACCCGAAACCAGCAGGTCCAAGTTATCACCAATCCTGTTAGCACGAAGATCTCCATGAAAATCGCCCCTGATCTCAAGGAAGGCGGCACTCATATCGACGCAATGGGCGATAACAGTAATACCTTTGTAAAAATTCTCAGTAAGCTGCGCAGCAACAAGAAAGCGGTTCTTTTCTTCGTCGTCGACCCGAAATCCTTCAATACCTATTTGCAAGCCAGAAGCCTGGCTGACAAAGCTGGAATCTCGGCAGGCTGGGAAA
>JBDQHQ010000080.1:0-8952 GCA_040264795.1 Akkermansiaceae bacterium
GCAACCGCAAACTCAACCGCCAAGTGAGCAAGTATACTCTCAGCATCATATTGCTCATCCTTGCAGCATGCATGGTGCAGCAATTTATGCCTGCGATTAGTGCACTCTATGGTGCTCGCGTGCTTATCCTCCCCCTTGTTTTTTTGTGCTGCTCAGTATGTGTGGAATTCCCCAAAATGCTTGTCCTGGCTTTTGTGTGCGGGTTTTTGTGGGACGCCCAACACACGCTGGGATCTCAAGGTGGGGATCCTAACATTTACAATGACCCGGTCGAATCTCTCCGGTTCGGCTATAGCATCATACTCTATGCAATGATGGGCCTACTCATGCAATTCATTCAACCATTGTTCCGCTCAGCCAAGTGGCACGTCTCTGCGCTGCTCACGGGCGTTGCCATTTTCTCCTATTTATTGGTCGAATATCTTCTCCTGAACTTTGTCCGCGGAGATTTCGCATTTCCCTCAAATGCTCTCTACCGTATTTATCTTACCAGTGCACTTACCATGCTTTTCTCTCCGCTCATCTTCTGGATTATTTTCCAGCTCGCTTCAAGCTGCCACCACATCATTCGCTATGATGGCCTGAGGGAAAAGTACAGATATATCGACCATTTTTCTGATCACTGACCATGGTTGAACCTCGCTACAGTATCCGACTTTATCTTCTCACCGGCCTTATTCTGGTCGGTTTCGGAGCCCTGTTGTCACGCCTCTACCAATACCAAATTAAGGATCGGGCCCATTTTTTAAAACAGGTTCCCTCCAATTACGCCGTGACTATCCGTGAGCCCGGCATACGTGGTGATATCACGGATCGCAACGGTGTCGTGCTTGTTCAAAACCAACGCAACTACCAAGTCACCTTCAACCTTGAGGAGATCCGCAACGATTACAAACGCTACCTGCTTGACACCCGAGGCAAGGATGACCCCTCTGTCAGACATTTCAGAAAAAGAAAAACCCACGAAATTGTCAATGAATGGGTTCGGCCTAAGCTTGCTCTCCACCAGCTCGATAAAAATTATCGCGCGAGTGCTCTCGATACGCATTACATCACCCACGGCGGTCTTGTCCCCTTCATCTTTCGTGATGATCTGACCTACGATCAGTTTGCCAATTTTGCAGAGCACAACCTTGAGCTGCCGGGTGTGGATGTGCGTGTCAGCCCTCGGCGAGAGTATCTTTATGGCTCACTTGCATCCCACATACTTGGCTATGTCAAACAGTGGGAAAAAGGTGAAATATCTCCTCAGGAAAAGCTCAAATTCAAACACTATATTGGTGAGAGCAAAGGTATCGCTGGCGTCGAAGCCACCATGAATGCCTACTTGACCGGCGAGGAGGGAATCAAAACCCTTCTCAAAAATGACAAAGGGGAGGTGCTCCAGATGGTCGATTATATCAAACCTGATGTTGGATCACGGGTTGAACTCACGATTGATTCCCATATTCAGTGTCTCGTCGAAAACACCCTCAGGCGTATCGGCAGGGGTGCTGCGGTTGTGATGGATCCAAATACAGGAGAAGTCTTGGCGATGGCCTCCGTGCCCGATTTCACACCAAGTTACTTTGTCCCAAGCATTGATCCAAATGCATGGGACAACTATCGAACCAACGAAGCGCATCCACTTGTAAACAAGGCCATTAATAATTTTACCCCAGGGTCTACTTTCAAACTACCCACTGCTGTAGCCGCCTCCATCAGTGGTGATAGCACTAGCACCGAGTATTGTCCTGGATACATCAGCTATGGTGATACTAAAATACGTTGTTGGAAACGCACAGGTCACGGTCCGCTCGGCCTAGAGGAATCCATACAGAGGTCATGTAACTGCTATTTCATGCGAGTGGCCAATAAGATTGGGAGCCAGAGCATGCTTGATACCTTTGAATTGATGGGGCTGGGTGCCAAAACAGGGATAGAACTCCCCTCGGAATCTGCTGGATTCATACCGGGAAATCGCTACTGGCTTCAGGAATTGCGTCCCGGATCCTCGGTCAGTCCCTCAATTACCGGCATGATGTCCATTGGCCAGTCAGACAGTGCTGCATCTCCTCTGCAGCTTGCCTGCCTCGTATCCAGTATTGCCAACAATGGCCGGCTCTACAAACCACGTCTCATCAAGCGCATCATTCATCCACATCAGGGTATTCTTGTGCACAACCGCCCCGTCCTCACAGCAAACCTATTGGAACAGGGCGTCAAGGAAAGTGACCTGGAGCGTATTCGAAAGGGTATGTGGCTTGCTGCCAACAAACTGGGAGGCACGGCCCGCAGTGCGGCCGTTGAAGACCATGATATATGTGCTAAGACCGGAACTGCACAGACGGTTGACAAGGGGATCAAATCCCACGATGCATGGACCGTGGCCTTCGCCCCACTCAAACAACCGAAATATGTTGTGGTTGTAGCTGTCAAACGTGGTAGTAGTGGCGGGGCAGTTGCGGGACCACTGGTTCACCTCATCATGCGTGGCCTCTTTGCCAAAGATGATGGACTTGAGCTCCCTCTGACTAAAATGAAAGAATACCAAGGGGACTTTCTGGTCCGCGAAAAGACCGAATTACCTGATGAAGGCGGTCTTCTGGCCATTGCTTATGAGGAAACCGGCGAGACCGGCAACGAAATATCTGATGTTACCATTGCCAGACCGATTTCAGGTCAAGACAGCCCTCGTTTGGTTCAACCCTCCATCAGACAAAGGGCTGACGCCGAGGGTTCCATTGCCCCGAGGGCCATCATCATCGAGGAATAACACACATCATCTCCCCATATTCAAAGAATCTCAAGACACTCACTAACTATTACCCAAATAAAATTATGATTAAACGCATTAAAAGTGCTCTAGGAATTGGTGCCTCGGCAGCAAACGAAGGAGCCTCACTTATTATCAACTCAGAAAAGCTAGAGCGCCGAGTAGCCCTCATCGAGGACGGTTCTCTGGAAGAATACAATCTGGAGCGTGAGGGAGACCTCAACATTGTAGGCGGTATTTTTAAAGGTACCGTTAAAAACATAGAGCCAGGTCTCAAGGCCATGTTCGTGGACATCGGTCTGGATAAAAACGCTTTTCTCCACTTTTGGGATGCCATTCCCGCCGCCTTGGACAGCGGCTTGGAAGAAATCCAGAGAGAAGGCAAAAAGAAGAAAAAGAAACAAAAACGCATTACCTCCAAGGACATTCCCAACATCTATCCCCAAGGATCTGAAATCATGATCCAAGTATCAAAGGGTCCCATCGGCAACAAGGGGCCACGTGTTACTACCAACATCTCCCTAGCAGGACGCTACCTTGTCCTCACTCCTTATTCCGACCAGTTTGGTATTTCACGCAAGGTGGATGATCCCAAGGAACGGCAGCGCCTACGTCGTATCATGCAAAAACTTCAGGTCCCTGAGGGCATGGGTATTATCATGCGCACCGTTGCCACCGGCCAGCGGGCACGCCATTTTGTCAGAGATCTGGCCATGCTTCTGGAGCAGTGGTATGCCGTAGAGGACAAGCGTGACAGCACCCCGGCCCCAGTCTGTGTCTACCGTGAGCCTGATTTGATTGAGCGCAGCGTGCGTAGCTTTCTTACCGATAATGTGGGGCAGGTGTTATGCGACAATGAGGCAACCACCAATGAAATGCGTGAGATCGCCGGACGCATCTCGCGAAGAGCCAAGCGCCGCATTCAGTATTTCCCCTCGCGCCAGTCTATTTTCGAGAAAATCGGTATTCAAAAACAAATTGATGAGGCCTTCTCCCGTCAAGTATGGCTGAAGTGCGGTGGTTACCTTGTGATTGATGAAACCGAGGCCATGATTACCGTGGATGTCAATACCGGCCGAAACAGAGGCTCTAAGGATGTCGATAAAATGCTACTTGAGACCAATGTTGAAGCTGCCGAGGAAGTGGCCAGACAACTCAGATTACGCAATATCGGTGGTCTCGTGGTTGTCGATTTCATCGATATGCGGCACCGGCGTGACCAGCAGGCAGTTTATCGCGCGATGAAAGAGCGCCTGAAGCGCGACAAGGCCAAAACACAAGTTCTTCAGATATCCTCAATCGGCCTCATGGAAATGACCCGCCAACGACTCAACGAGTCACTGCGTGACAGCCTGTTGGAGCCTTGCCCTTATTGTGAAGGGCGTGGCCGGGTAAAAACTCCAATGACCATGAGTGTAGAAGTTCAGCGTGCTCTCAACACAGTGATCCAACGCGGGGAAGGCTCACTCGGTGATCTGGTCATTGTCGTCAACACCGAGGTTCTGAACCGCTTCAAAAATGAAGACTCCAGCCTCTTTGTGGAATTAGAGCGCTCTCATAGCGGACGCCTCACATTCCGGACGGATCCGGCACTTCATCGTGAGCGCTTCGCCATCATCGAAGCTGATTCGGAAAAAACACTGCATCAAGCATAGCCAGACTGACACTCCCCCCATGCCGGAGCCTAAAACCATTGAGATTGATGAAATCGTCATCCCGGGGAAATCCGGGGGTGACCCATCAGGGGATTCACGTGGCGGGGCTGGGTCCTCAGGGCGAGATTCCTCCAGCAAAGCAAGGGACAGGGAAGCAACGGCTGATGAGAATCCCTTTTCTGATTTCCGCAAGGCACTGCCATGGAAAGCCCGCATCACCCTCGCCCTCACCCGTTGGTTCATGCTGCTGCGCAGAAAAAGCTGGGGCATGCTGATCCTGGTTCCGCTTATCATCCTTAGCGTCCTCCTTGCCATCCCCCTAATAGCGATTGCCATCGTGGTGATCACATTACGCTCAGTTTTCTTTCCACGTCGTGGTTGAAATGATGCGCAACAAGGCGGGACATCCACCTCTGACTGGTAACACGATAAAAACTCAAACCAAGTGATCCTCACAACTGTATCCATACCATTGGTATTCCTGCTTGTGGTGATAGTATTTATCTCCATTGCGATCTACAGCGCCGTTAACGAGAAAAAACGGCGCAATGCAATGCAGCTGCTGGCGGACTCACTCCATTTTCGTTTTTCAGCCGATAAAGACCGCCATTTACCCAAACGTTTTCATTTCCTTGAGGATTTCGGCAAGGGAAACAACCGTTATGCACAAAATGTGTTCACAGGGCAGGCCAATGGTGAAGCAATCACCTTCTTTGAGTATCACTTCGAGACAACCTCGCGCGACAGCGAGGGCGAGACAACAACCTATCATCACTATTTCAGTGTTTTCACCCTGTCTATGCCCAGAAACTTTCCCGAACTTGTAGTCAAGCCCGAAGGTTTGTTTGCAAAACTTGGACAAGCTTTGGGCTTTGATGATATCGACTTTGAATCCTATGAGTTTTCGAAACGCTATGAGGTAAAATCAAAGGACAAGAAATTCGCTTATGATTTTTGCAATGGGAGTATGATTGATTATCTTCTCAATAAACCAAACCTTGTCATTGAAGTGGAAAACCAAACCTTGGCACTTACTCGCCGCGGCAAATTCTCCACGCAGACGATTCAACATTATCTCAACGATCTGCAAACAATCCGTTCACTCATGCCAGACTATCTTTTCTCATCGCCATGACCACTATCATCATGCTTGTCGTCTTCATCGGCATACCCATCGTTTATATCAGTGCCACGTATAACGCCTTGGTGGCCATTCGCAATCACGCTCGTGATGCCTGGGCCAACATCGACACCGAACTCAAACGGCGCTATGATTTGATACCCAATCTGGTCAGGGTTACCAAGGAGTATGCCAAGCACGAACGGGAACTACTTGAATCCGTCATCGCCCAACGCAACCTTTGCAAGGCAAACGATGGCTCGCCCGCCCAACAAGCGGCATCGGAACAAGAGCTCATCACCGGGCTCAACCATCTCATCGCACTGTCCGAATCCTACCCAGAGCTCAAGGCCGATGAGGTTTTTCTTAAACTGCAGACCGAACTCGCAGAAACTGAAGACCGCCTGCAATCTGCGCGACGCTTTTATAACGGCAACGTCCGTGATTACAGGAACAAAACCCAGAGCTTTCCCAGTAATATCGTAGCCGGAATGTTTAGCTTTCCTCCTAACGGAGTGGAATTTTTTGAAATAGCAGCATTGGAGCGTGCAGCCGTAGCGGTTGATTTCCCCTCTTCCTAAATCATTTTATAGCATATGATTAAGGCGCCTTGAGGAACGTCGTCTTCCTTCTTGACTTCGAGGCTCTATGGTGGAGTTTCCCAAGGTAGTTGTTCCTTGTTCCATGCGCATCCTTCTGATTCCTCAATTGCTCGCCCTAGTCTCCCTGGTATCTTGTGGACAGATACCTCAGAACATGAACCGGTCGCAGCTGACCACACAGGCTGCCACCCCGCCCGTTAAAGTAGCAACAATCCCTCGTGCACCGGTTCCCAATATAGGAGCGCCAAGAGCCATTGTAGTGGATTATGGCAGCGGTCGTGTCTTGTATGAAAAGAATGCCAGAGAACGTTGTGCTGTTGCCAGCACCCAAAAACTCATGACAGCCATTTGTGTGATGGATCATGGCAATCTCAACCATAGATTCACAATTCATAAGAGTGATACATGGGTAGTGCCCACCAAACTGGGAATTCTTCCCGGAGAAGTCTATTCCAGACGCACCTTACTCGGAGCCCTATTGGTTAAAAGCGGCAACGATGTAGCCCGCGCTTTGGCGAGAAGTGTTGCGGGTAGCGAAACCAACTTTTCAAAAGTGATGAATCGCAAAGCTATCAATCTTGGCATGCAGGATTCCAACTTTCTCAACCCTCACGGGCTCACTGCCAAAGGGCAGTATTCAACAGCGCGTGATATGGCCATATGTGCCCGGGCTGCCTTTGATAGCCCAACACTACGTGGCATCATGGACACAGAGACGTATACTTTCCGTTATGCCAACGGACGTTCTAAACGGCTCGATAACACCAACAAAGTCCTCAAAAAAATAGATTACTGTAACGGTATGAAAACCGGAACAACACGAGCGTCGGGGCGTTGCCTGGTCTCCAGCGGAACCCTCAACGGTCGCACTGCCATTGTTGTTGTCCTCGGTGCTACGTCCAGAACCGTATGGTCTGACTCTGAAAGACTACTTCGTTGGGCGTTGGAGCGACCAAGGGCTAATTAATTAACTGGTCACTGCTCGCCTGCCATTGCTACCCTGATGCTATGCGACTCCCCCAGGACGAACTTGCAGAACTTGAGCAGGCCTCGCTTTTACGAAGTATTCCAGCGGCTGATCAGACGCTCACCAATTTTTCGTCCAATGACTATCTGGGTCTTTCACAGCATCAGCGCATTAAGGATGCCTTCCGTGAGGGAATCGAAAAGTATGGCGCAGGCTCAACGGCATCCCGTCTTATCTGCGGCACTATCGCCCCTCACAGAGAATTGGAGGATACCATCTCCAGCGCCAAAGGCACTGAGACTTCACTTACTTTTGCGACAGGCTATTCCACCGCTCTTGGTGCCATCACTGCTTTAATGCAAAAGGGAGACACCATTATTCTCGATAAGCTCTGTCATGCCTGTCTTATCGATGGTGCCAGGATGAGTGGCGCCACATTGCGCGTCTTCCCGCACAATAATATCCAAAAGCTGGATTCATTGCTGAAATCGACCACAGCAAAGGCCAACGCTGACTCACGTATTCTGGTGATCACAGAGTCCGTTTTCAGCATGGATGGAGATACTGCCCCATTGCGCGAAATTTGTGAACTCACCCAGAGACACCATTGCCTACTCATGGTCGATGAAGCCCATGCACTGGGAATTGTTGGTCCCACAGGTATGGGACTTGCCGAAGAGCTCGGCATCCAGGACCAGATTGACTTTCACATGGGCACGCTTGGTAAGGCTGCGGGCGTGGCAGGCGGATATCTCGCTACTTCACAAAAGTGGGCGGATCTCATCGTCAACCGGGCGCGCTCTTTCATCTATTCCACGGCTCCCCCGCCTGCTCAGGCCAGTGCAGCAACAGCATCCATAAACCTCATCCAGAGTAATGAGGGCAAACAATTACGTGACAAGTTATGGCAGAATATCCAGCTCTTCAGAGAAGCCACCAAGATGAGCGGAACATGTCAGTCTGCCATCATTCCATGGATGATTGGGGCCTCAGAGGAGGCGCTTGCCATTTCATCTGGTTTACGTGACCGGGGTTTTATGGTGCCAGCCATTCGCTATCCCACCGTGCCCCCAAACACCGCCCGTCTGAGGATCACCTTAAGCGCGAACCATCAGCAGCATGATATCCAGGCTCTGGCAGATGCCCTTTAGTCTTCTCACAGGATCATATTTAGTCACGGGAATAGACCTCGGGGCATTGCCCCTCAGCAACAAACCCCAGTGGAAGTAGTGCGAGTCTGATGCTTATAGCCCATCTCTTGCTCGAAACAAAAAACGACGGCCTTGTAAGACCGTCGTTTAAAATAATTATTTGCGCTTGGCAGATCAAACTTACTTAGATGAGGCCGGCTTTCTTGAGTGTTGCATAAGCACCGTTCTTATTGATCGTCTTGATCGCCTTGGCACTAAGCTTCACCTTTACGTGGCGTCCCAGCTCAGGAACGTAGATGCGCTTGGTGTGAAGATTGGGAGAGACACTCCGCTTGACCACCTTCGTTACGTGACGACCGATTCCACCTTTTTTCTTGGCGAGACCGGAACGGTGGATTCTACCACCGACACGGACACGGGAACCTCTGATACTGCATACTCTGGCCATTGTTCTTGTTTTGATTAAATGTTGACTCGCTTCGGCGAGAAACGGGACAAGGGACTTGTCCACCCAGTAAGTAGATACACTCACTGCGGGCGGGGAGGAATACACTCCGGTGGCTGGCAGTCAAGGGAATTTGCGAGAATTTAGGCAAATTATTCCCGTGCAGCCATGATTTTACGAGGATTCGACCCTTTTCCCATCTTTCCCATCAAGCATGATTGGCAATAAAAACCATATAACGAACAGCGCACCGGAAA
>JBDQHQ010000081.1:0-8900 GCA_040264795.1 Akkermansiaceae bacterium
AACGTGGAATGTATGCTTCCGGCTGATAGTAATCAAAGTAAGAGACAAAATACTCAACGGCATTGTCTGGAAAAAAATTCTTCAGCTCGGAGTAGAGCTGTGCTGCAAGAGTCTTGTTGTGACTCATCACCAAGGTCGGCTTACCAACACGCTCAATGATGTTCGCCATCGAAAAGGTCTTACCGGATCCCGTAACCCCAAGCAGCGTTTGGTGCCCGTTACCTGCGTCAATCGATTTCACCAACTTCTCAATAGCAGGCGCTTGGTCTCCTGATGGTTGGTAATCGCTATGGAGAGTGAAGGGCAAAGTTTGAAAGCTGGTGAATCTTCTAAGGTTCAATAACACATGATTCCTTATTGAACAAACGCTGATATCGGCACACAAAAGAACTCATGACAGAGGCTACGGAATCATCAGCAGGAGCAAAAATACGCGACGTATTATTATCCCCAGGTCCGAGGTCCGTTGCAGAGCCCGATAAAGAGCTGCGCTTTACTCGAGCCGGGCAGGCTCCTCTGTTTTACATCATCGCCTCAATGATGCTGGCTGCAGGCATCGGAATTGCCATCTTATCGACCCAAGGATCGGGCATGGCCGATCCCCCGCTGCAAAACTGGTGGTGGGTATGTATTCCTGGCCTGCTTGCCGGATTCTGGTTTTTTCGCCTCGGGATACGCTGCAGCCGGCACGCCTATTTGATTCTGACCCCATTGGGCATGGAAATCTTCCCTTTTTTCGGGGCCCAAAAAAATCTGCGGTTGATTTACTGGACTGAAATCGCAGCAGCCGAGTTCAAAAATGACAAACTATTTCTCCACTTCAGCGAGCAAAAAAATAGCGGCGTGATTGCATCACTGCGCCCTTTAGCCGCACCGCAAAGGCAGTTACTCAAAAAAGCCATCGACGGCCGCATGGCCCAGTGCCGGGAGATGAATCATTAAGTTCATTGTTGATTCATCTTACCGGAGAGAACACGGATCCTGGACACAAAAAAACCATGCCAGAGGCATGGTTTTTTTGAATATATAAGTTGTTAGTCGCTACACTGGCGAGTGTAGCTTGGCACTAGCCTAGGTTGCAGGCCTAGTTGACTGCAACAGCATCGTTACCGGTCTCGCCAGTGCGGATGCGGATGGCCTCTTCAACGGATGAGATGAAGACCTTACCATCACCGATTTTGCCGGTGTTGGCGCTTTTCACGATTGCTTCAGCAACACCTGCAGCATCCTCATCGTCAACAATGATTTCGATTTTCACCTTGGGGAGGAAATCAACGGTGTCTTGACGTCCGCGGTAGATCTCGGTGTGTCCTTTTTGACGGCCGAATCCTTTGACTTCGGTAACAGTCATTCCTTGGACGCCCACGTCAGCGAGAGATTCCTTAACTTCTTCGAGCTTGAAGGGTTTGATAATGGCTTCGATTTTTTTCATGATGGTCAGTGGTTGGTAATCTATGGTTTGTGATTAATTATACAAGCAATCAGCGTGCCAAGTTGTGAATATATCCTAAAAACACTTGTTTTTCTGCATATTATTCCGATTTTGTCCTGTTTTGGATCATTTTCTGGCGAATCGACCACCAGGCAGCTGACACACGAGACCTTGAATCTCGAGCTTGAGTAGCTTGGCGTTCACTTCTGGTAGAGCTAGGCTGGTCTCCTCAAGAATTTCATCAATCCTCATGGAATCATCACCGAGCGCATCATGAATGACGCGCTCAGATGCGTCAAGCTCCGGAAACACAGATTGCACTCTCTGCTCATGAGCTGGCAGCTCCTTTCCATGGGGTAAAATGGAAAGGTCATCGAGGATATCCTGTCCGCCGGTCACCAAAGTGGCACCCTCCCTGATCAAGGAGTTACATCCCGCTGATGTTGCACGGTCAATTTGTCCCGGGACCGCATAAACAGGCCTCCCCAATTCACCCGCAATATTGGCCGTAATACGCGCACCTGACCATTCCGGGCACTCTACCACTAAAACAGCCTGAGACCATGCCGCCACGATCCGATTGCGCATTGGGAAGGTTTTTTTACTCGGTGGAGTGTTAATCGGGAATTCAGAAACCACCGCGCCGTTGCCTGATGCAATCTTCTCCGCCAAAGCCATGTTCTCAGGCGGGTAAACTTGCCCTAAACCAGAGCCAATGACGGCAATCGTGCGACCCTGAGCAGCCAAGGCACCCTCATGTGCATGGGTGTCAATCCCCCGTGCCAACCCGGAGATGATCGTCAAACCGCTACCTGCCAATTGAAACGCGAACTGACGGGCAGTGTGGACCCCGTAGTGTGAGGTTTTGCGTGAGCCCACAATGGCCAGGGCATGGCAGTCAGCATCCTTAAGTTCACCCCAGACGTAGAGCGCTAGCGGCGGGTCGTAACTCTGCCTGAGAGCAGCGGGATAGTCATCGTCTTCAATCGTAAGAATGGAGATCCCCCTTCTCTCGACTTCGTTGATCTCGGCTGCCAAATCGATTTTATTTTCCCAATCGCTAATTATCTGAGCAGTCTCGGTCCCAATACCTTGCACCGCCATCAAGCTGGCAGGAGATTGCTTGAGAATTGCATGGGCACCACCGTAATGATCCATCAAGCGGCGCACCCTTACCGGCCCTATTTTGGGCAGCATATTGAGTGCAATCAAGGCTTCACGAGAATTCACAAACTCGATCTAACAGGTTTCCATCAAATGCCAAACCCCAAATCCAACAAAAACTGCAATAACACCTACCTGCACAAAAAAACTCCCACCGCAGCTAGCGATAGGAGTCTTGAAAAATTCCGGCTTGTTACCGGTGGACGATCCTTCGGGTTGATCCCCTTTAGGACTTGAGCTTGGGCTTGCCTGCACGGCGCACAGAGCCAAAGCGCTTCTGGAACTTGTCAATACGTCCCTCAGTGTCAACAAATTGCTTCTGACCTGTGAAGAACGGATGTGAATCTGAGGTCACACCCATTGAGATAATGTAATGATCTACTCCATCAATCTGCTCAACCTTATCAGACTTGGCGGTAGAACGGGTGATAAACCGCGTCCCAGTTGTCATGTCTTGGAAGGCAACAGGATGGTATTCGGGATGAAAATCTTGTTTCATAATTAGTTTGGGTTAATGCCACCACGTTTCCGGCGCAGCGGGATGGGGAAAATGCATTGTTTACCGGCTGTGTCAAGTCGTTACCTGATTTTTTGAGCTCTCCTCCTCCTGAACTCCGCTGACCCATCCTGGTTTTGGGCCATGTCTCCACGGGCTGGCAGCCAGCAAATCGATCCATCAAAATAGCCTGCCTAAAAGTAAGCAATGAGCTCGTTTTTGCCGGCGGACTCCTTCTTTTTGAGCAGAATATAGGTGTATTGGGCATCTCGCCAGCGAGCGGCGTTCCACTTGGTAGCTTTGCAGTGATAGCAATCCTTGGTGGTAACCTCGGATACAGACGGCAGACGCTCACCCCTGAGATCATGATTTTTTGTGACCACCAGATAGATATTTCCGCCGCTGCCCTCCAGAAAACAGATGATCGAAGCTTTTTTGGCTCCGGGCAGGCTCATCTGCTTACAGCCCAGACTTCTGAGCTTTTGAAGCCCGGCTGGAATAGTATTGGCAGACGGAAGCTGATGATCATTTAACCAACGGTTGATATAGCGCGGGTCCTCATTGTTGAGATCAAACTCGAAACCCGCGTTAAGAAAACTACCTGCGTGATATTGAACTTCGCTGACCTTGAAAATGCCATCTTTAGACAACGATGGAGTCGTCATGTGGTATGCCAAAAAACCGCCGATAAAAACTACCGCTGCGACAGCTGCCACTCTGGTCCATTTACGCAACCACACTGGTCCGTTATGCTCGGTAATTGTCTCAGCCGTACGCCCCCCCTGCTCTTGCTCTATCTGCATCGCCGTGAGAATCTCATCACGCAGGCCCTCGGGAGGGCGCAGCTCATGTAGCGCACTAAAGAATACCTCATCGAGTGATTCATCCCATTCCATCTGAGAGGTAACGTTCTCACCGCTCATTGCCATGATATGCCCTTTAAGGTCATCGGGGATCTTCACTTCTGAGAGTGCCGTTGCAAACGCTGCATCTGAGGCACGTTCACGGGCCAGCCAGTCGCCAAGCTCACGGTCTTGAGCTGCAAGGCGCAGCGCATCGGCAAAATCAGCATCCGTAGCATCCGCGCCATCCGGACGGAAGCTTTGTAAAATGAACTTGGCTTGTTGCTTATCCATGGCCTTCGAGATTCTTGGATTTTAATGAGATGACATTTGCCTCCGCACCTGATGGTTGATCGAGCATTTTGTCACGTAACTGCTGCTTACCCCTCGATATCCTGGACATAATCGTGCCGATGGGCACCTCGAGGATTTCAGCAATTTCCTTGTAAGAATGTTGCTGGATGTAGAACAACGTGAGAGGTGCTCTAAACGTTTCATCAAGCTGGCCCAATAGAGCCAGCGCCCGCTTCGCGTCCAGCTTTCTGGAATGATCCTCCTCATGCGCAGGTATCTGATACTCGATATCTTCCAAGCTACTGTCCACATAGCGATTACCACGGCGGGCTGTCGCCAAGTGCTCCCGATAGAGCGTGGTAAACAACCAGGTTTTTGCCTTGCTACGGTCTTTAAGCTGATGGCCTTTTTGAGCCCAAATACAATATGTTTGCTGCACTAAATCGGCAGCAGCATCCGGGTTCTTGGCAAGGGAATAAGCAAAGCGATACAACGCTTGATAGTGCGCATCAACCAGATCTTCAAACTCGGACATTACAGCGATGAGAGCGTCATCAGAGCACTTTATTCCCTCATTAATTGGATTCAATCCATTTGGTCAAATCCCGTGGCATGAGGTTCAGTATTTCCACAACTCATATTTTTCCCATGATTCACTGGCACGCTTGTTACCGTTCACATAGGACTTACTGATCCATTTTTTGGCCATCGGAGGATTTTTCTCGACCCCCCTGCCATGGAAATAAGATTCCCCCAGCTCATGCTGGGCTCTGGCTTGATTCTGAATCGCAGCCTTTTCAAACCACTTGAAAGCACTCTGAGAATCCTGATCCGTTCCAATGCCTTGCTGGTAATAGACCCCGAGGCTGTATTGGGCCTCCGCGTGCCCCCCCTCAGCGGCTTGACCAAACCACTTAAAAGCATTAAAGGGGTCTTTAAGCGTGCCCTCACCATAGTGATAGCAGAGACCCAGACTATATTGAGCCTGCGCATCCCCCTGCTGGGCGGCTATCTCGTAAAGCTCAAGAGCAACATTGGGCACAAAAGTCTTCGACCCTAGCCTATCGTCATGAATGGCTGGCAGGGTATCACTCTCCCCGGGTTTCATGTTGCCCAGACCAAGATCAGCATTCTGCTTTTTAGATACGGCCGGCATGCCCAGAGTATCGAGCTGACGAAGGCGCTCCTCGCGCTCCAGCTTCTTTTCCCCAGTGATGGGAGGAAGCTTTGGATTACTATTGGAGGAGTCTGCCTGCGGGTCGCTCGATTTCATAAATAAATTATTCGTTCACATTAGGTGAATTCGCCTTTCAGCGCAACCACCAATGAATGGTATCTGATAAAATCATGGGGCGCCCTCATCCTTTCTCGCGATATCATCAGCATGGTTGGAGTGATGGCTGCTGGCCACTTGCCTGTGCCTATTGGTGGGCAGACACAGACAAAACCTGGCTTTTTACGGTAATGGTGTCACGGGGGTAGCTACCAACGGTGTATTCTGGGTAGCTTTTTTCCTCATTGGCTTGGAGAACATCATCAAACGTAATCACCTTGGCTTCTCCCAAATCAACATCTTCCAAATCATAGAAGGTAAATTCCACCGTGATGCCGGTAACGGGGTAAGTATTGTGATTTTTAATCCGGAATCTCACCTGCATATCCTCCATCTGCTCTGCCATGATATCCTCGGGAGCGTTCAGCCACAGTGGCTCACTGAGTGTGATTGAGGACGGTACAGGATTTAACACCACTATTTCCTCGGGTTCTTCCTTTACGACAACCACTACCTCGGGTTCGGCAGGTTTTTGATAAAGGCAAATCAGAATCACCGCCACAATGACGTAACCTGCGATGATTCCTATCGTGTTATTTTTCGGTTTGGGAATATTCACTGCCGTTTCTTGAACTCGTGCATGATATTTATGCATGGGCATCTATTATCACAACTCACATCATTTTCATAAGTAAAAATATCATCTTATCTTAATGATCCAGCCATTAAAGTCACTGAATGCAGGACTTGATTCCGTTTTATTTAGCTATGCCGCCTGTTTGGGCGGCCCTATGTTTTTTAAAGGCATGGGTCTCAATAACGAGGTATTTACCCGACACCGAGGCCGAGCTCGTCTGATTTTTCCATGTGGTTGGGGAGAGTTTTTGCCACCCCTTACCATTCAAATTTAATAAAGCATCGATTTCAACCTCCTCAAAATCGCCGTAGTCTTTTCTGATATACTTGATCTTATGACATTGAGAATCAATGATTTTGATATCTATGTCAAAACCGTGGATCTTATAGGACAAATAAGTCACACCAGAATGCGTTAGCGGAGAAACAGTCAGCTTGCCATACCTCGCATCACACTCTTGCCGAGTCTCACCGATACGAGCCAGGGCCGAAATCGGCAATAACGCAAACAGGAGGCTGGCAACGCACTTGATCACTATGGCAGGCTCACAGAATCTCACCCTGTTATCAAGTAAAGTTTCAGAGCGTATTGGTAGTAACATCTCCAACCCATCGAGTTCCTTGCTCATGCCAGATAGAAACCCCTCAGCAATCCCTGTCCCATTTACTGATGGTTTTTGAATTCTTCATCACAGAACATACAATTAATCTTGATTGTTAAGATGCTTTAAATTAATATCGCCCCGCATGGTAATAGCAAACGACAAGCCAACCGAAAAAAAGTCAACTGCCAACAAGCTAGACCGCTCTATTCATGGCCAGTCACGGGGCCTCTCACATATACTCTCCAAAGTCAGTATATCTGGTGTCCGGCACAGCCCCTCAAGAGACGCCACCCACTCAAGAAATAGACTCAGCGTGTCCAAGTGTCCCAGCTGCACCGGGCCGATTCCAGAGTGGGCCATCAAGTGTCGTCACTGTGCTTCGGATGTTGATTGGGTATGCGTGAATGAGCTCATTCCCTGCAGGCCTCAAGACAAAGAGGATGTAGAAAAAAAGGAGATAGCATTGATGGAGAGACCGCGAATCAGGTCCAGAATCGATCGAGAGCGCAGAAATATCGCTAAAGAGAACGAAAAAAAACACCTGCAGCTCGAGAAAGCCCAGCGCCTCCTTGAGGAAGCTCGGTTGGAAAAAGAAAGGCGAGAGCTAGCACGTCTTGAAAAAGAGCTACGGGACAGGGAAATAGCCAGAGAGTATTACAGGCTCAAAAAACTAAAAGCTCAGGCGGAGATCGCAAAAGCGAAAAAACTTAAGGACAAGGAGCATTTCAAAGCTTTCCTCATCGCTGCCGGCGTCACCTGTGGCAGCATCGTATTGGTTGCTTTAGGTCGTTGGCTCGTCATTTAGCTGGGCTGATAGAGGGCTTATTCTGCGGGGCATGTGAGGCTGCCTCCGCACACGAACCACAAGCCGCAACTCAGAATAAAACCTCCAATCTCAAATTTTAGCGCATTTCCAGGCGATTGAGAGCAAATACCCCCGACAGGAATCGAACCTGTATCTAAGGTTTAGGAAACCCTTGTTCTATCCATTGAACTACGGGGGCGTCTTGCCGGGCGCATGATTGATATTCGAAGTTCAAAGTCAAGTCACGGGTTTCATCCGGAAACCGTTGACTGCGCTCCGCTTCGTCTGTGCACAGGCTCTGCCTTCCTCCTCCGGAAGGCATGGGGCTTGGACTGGCGCGTTCGCCAGGGGCTCTCTTGCCCGCGCTGTTCTATCCATTGAACTACGGGGGCGTGGTGCGGGCAGGATGATTGGTATTTGGAGATTAAAGTCAAGTCGCGGGTTGCCTCCGGAAACCGTTGACTTACGCTCCGCTCCGTCCGTGCACGGGGTCCGCCTCCCTCCTCCGGGAGGCATGGAAGATGTGCTCTAGATGTATTTTTCGAGAATTGGCTTCAATGCCTCCACGGTCTGCTCGGGCCAGAGTTCTCTGGGGGTCATCAGAGCAGGGGCCAGAGCATCATGTTCCGGCCAGCTGGGTTGATCCGGTAAGGATGCTACTGCACGGGCTACGATCTCTTGAGCATTGGCTGAATTAGCTTTCAGATTAGTGATCACTGTCTGCGCACTGACATCTTCCTCCGCATCGTTCCAGCAATCGTAATCCGTGATCATGCAGAGGGTTGCCATGGCGATCTCCGCCTCACGGGCAAGTTTTGCCTCGGGCAAATTGGTCATTCCTATAACATCAAAGCCGAGCTGTCGGTTTGCCTCACTTTCAGCCCTGGTGGAAAATGCGGGGCCATCCATATTCACGTAGGTGCCCCTGTCGTGCACTGTGCAGCCTTGCGCCTTGGATGCCTCCAGCAGAATCGTCCGCAAGCCCGCACTCACCGGATCACCAAAAGCAACATGAGCAACTATCCCCTGCCCAAAAAAAGTGTGCTGTTCACGCCGGCTAGTACGGTCAAAATACTGATCCGGCAACAGGATGTGCCGGGGGGCATATTGCTCCTTGAGGCTCCCCACCGCGGTAACACAAACCAACCAGCGGACACCCAGGCTACGCAGTGCCCAGATATTGGCCCGGTGGTTGATTTCATGCGGAAGTAGCCGGTGACCTCGCCCATGCCGGGGCAAAAACCAAACTTGCCGGCCCGCTATCCTGCCACCTACTAGGGCATCAGACGGGGCTCCAAAGGGTGTTTCAATGGTGTGCTCTTCAGTCTGCTCAAAGCCCGCCATCTCATAAAG
>JBDQHQ010000082.1:0-8835 GCA_040264795.1 Akkermansiaceae bacterium
GCTCAAGGCACTCAAGGTGGCCGATAACACCCTGATCATCTTTGTCGGCGATAACGGCTCAGATGCTCCCCTCGGTAATGGAGAGCACAACAGCTCGGCCCCCTACCGGCAGAAGAAGGGCTGGCGCTATGAGGGTGGCATGCTGGTCCCCTTCATCGCCGCCTGGGGTGAGGCAGATAAAAACAACGCCTCCCAACAGAAACTACCCATTCCCGCAGGAGCCATCCAAACCCAGATGGGCACCATCCTGGACCTCCTGCCCACCCTCTGCAAGCTGGCCGACGTGGAGCCGCCCAAAGACCATGTCATCGACGGCTGCGACCTCGCCCCGCAGTTTGCCGGGAGCAAAAACCAGGAGCGCCGGGAAGACTTCCTCAACCACTTCCCCCACCAGCACCGCAGCAGCTACTTCACCAGCTACGTTGATGATGGCTGGAAGGTCATCTACCACTACCCGCTTCCAGCAAGAGGCAAGAAGGCACAGGGAAAAGAACTCAGCCCCGAGTACGAACTCTTCAACTTGAAGGCAGATCCTTTCGAGGAAAAAGACCTGGCAAAGAGCAATCCCGGAAAACTCAAAGAAATCATGACCGCCCTGATCGAAGACCTCGAAGCCAAGAAGGCTCTCTACCCACAGAAGGGCGACAAGGATCTAAGGCCGGAAATCCCGGACGTAGCCGTGCAGTAAGGTTCATCCACGATTCAAAGAGATCGCGGCAATGCTTGCCCCGCTATCAATCAGCTCCTGTCTGCTTCCGCGCGAGCTTTTTCGAGCAGCGGGAGGGTTTCATGGAGGCCACACCAGTGATCGATGTGGTCGAAATCAAGGGTGGTTTGGACCCTGAGAATTGCCACGACATCGTCAAAATCCTTGTTCCGTGCCCAACGCAGTTTTTGAATGATCACATCTTCTGCGGTTGGAAACCAGACCTGTAAATCGTCAGTGATTTCGGACTGAACCCGACGCTTAAAGCGGGTTTGATCAAAAGGATCTGAGCTGAGGTGGAATAGCTCGATCAGAAAATCGGTTCCATCGATGCGTAAAAGTTCTTTTTGAGTCGCGGTCACCGTTTCGAAAAAGCTTTGCTCGGCCAGACTGATACCCTTGGGAAGGTTTTTATTCAGCTCACTCAAAGCATCGCCATCAAGCTGCAGCACTAGATCCGCATCCATGGTCATGCGCGGAATACCGTAAATGTTGGATGAGTATGATCCGACCAACATATAAGGAATAGAAAGCCGGTTAAGAACTGCCAACAGTTTTAAAAGGGCATCATTTCCAGTCATCAGTCTAAATCATCTCAAGACGACGGCGCAGTTCCGCCCTTTGCTCTTCAACGTCAAGGTCAGGAAATTGATTCCTGATTCCCATCATTGTCCAACGGCAGGCTTCTTCAAACAGGTCGGCACCTGCGAGAAATTTTTCGGCAAGCGACATGCGCCGGGCCTGCGCGACCTTGGTGTCATAGCAGGCTTGGGCTTCCTGCATGATTTGCTCAGAGGTCACATCCATGGGTAGACTTTACTCTTAGTGGGAGAAACTTCCAAGTGAATAACGGGCCTGAGCTTCGGCATTCATCCATGCAGCCCCGATGAATCGCCCGCATCCGGAAGAGATCGCTTGACGGCAGGCGTCTTAGGGCAAGAATGGGAGGTGCTTCCGCGTATGGAAGATATATACCGAAATTGCAAATCCACCACCATTCCAGACCATCATGAGACTGCTCGCTTATTTATTTCTCTCTTCACTTTTCACTCTTCAGTCTTCCTTTGCGCAAGCCAACGCGGCCGAGCAGCGGACGACCAAAGGGAGTGCAAGCTCCAGTAAACCCAACATCATCTTCATCCTCACCGATGACCAGGGATACGGGGACCTCGCCCGCCACGGCCACCCGCTGTTAAGAACCCCGCACACCGACCGCCTGCACGATGAAAGCGTGCGCTTTGACAACTTCTACGTCAGCCCCTCCTGCGCCCCCACTCGTGCGGCTCTGATGACCGGCATGCATGAGTTCCGCAATGGTGTCACCCACACCCGCGATCCTCGCGAGCACCTCTGGAAAGAGGCCACGATCCTGCCCCAAATTCTCAAGACAGCGGGCTACAAGACCGGCCACATCGGCAAGTGGCACCTCGGCTGGGACGGGGAATACCACCCGCACAAGCGCGGCTTTGACTGGACGCTGCAGGGAGCCGATCACTTCGATCCCAAGCTCGTCGCCTACAAGGATGACAACAAGCCCAAGCACATCAAAGGCGAGGGCTTCCGTGAGGACCTCTACTTTGACCACGCCATGTCGTTTATCAAGCAAGCCGGTGACCAGCCCTTCTTTCTCTATCTCTGCACCTACTCCCCGCACACCCCGCTGCTGGCTCCGGAGAAATACATCGAGCCCTACCGCGGCAAGGTTGGTGACGATGAGGCCACCTACCTCGGCATGATCGAGAACGTGGACTACAACGTCGGCCGCCTGCTCGACTTCCTGGACAAGGAAAACCTCGATGAAGACACCATCATCATTTTCATGAATGACAACGGCGTCACCGTCGGTCTTGATGTCTACAACGCCAACATGCGCGGCAGCAAGTGCACCATCTGGCACGGCGGTAGCAGGGCGATGTCCTTCTGGCGCTGGCCCGGCACCTGGAAGCCCAAAAAGCACGACAACCTCACCGCTCATCTCGATGTGCTACCCACCCTCTGCGAGCTGGCAGGAGCCGAGATCCCCGCGGATCTCAAGCCGCAACTCGAGGGCTACAGCCTCGTTCCACTGCTTGAGTCAGATGGTGAGAAACCCGTCTCCTGGCACGATGACCGTCTGCTCTACCAGCACGTGGCCCGTTGGCCCAGCGGCATGGCCGTTCAGCACAAGTACAAGATGGCTGGCGTGCGCCAAGGCAGCTACCTGCTCGCCCGCAGTCACCCCTGCCATGATCCGGAATGTAATACCGATGTTTTCGGCATGCAGTGCAACACTCTGCGCTCGATTGAGAAGGGTGGCAAATCAGCCAACTACACCAAGAAAAACGGCCAGTTTCACTGGGGCGTGAGCCCTGCGGACAAGTGGGTGCTTTTTGATACCAGCAAGGATCCCGGCTGCCGCAACGATCTCTCGGACAGTGAACCGGAGCTCGTCAAGGCCATGGCTGCCGCCTTCGACATTTGGTGGGATGACATGTATCCTACCATGGTCGAACGAGGTGGTGAAATCCAACTCAAGTCCGTGCTGGAGAAAAAGAAGCAGGTCTTGCCTTAGGTCTTGCCCCCATAGTCAGCCCGTCAAAGGCTCTCTCAAAGTACACCGATACTTACCCATGCAAAACCGACTCCTCTCAGGCATAATGGCCTGCGCAGTCCTCTATCCCTCTGCGATATCCGCCAAGGACCCTAACGATATCGAGCCCACGCACAAGAACGTGCCATACGGGGCACACGAAAAAGAGCTGGTCAACTTCTGGCAAGTCGATGCCGACAAGCCCATCGGGGTATTGCTCGACATCCACGGAGGAGGCTGGATGGGTGGCAAAAAGGCGGAGACCCAACGCCCGCACCAGCTCAAAAAAGGCTATCACATCGCTTCGATTAGCTACCCGCTTGTCAATGAGGGTGCCCAGCAGCCTCAGATGCTCAACGCAGCACTCCGTGCCGTGCAGTTCCTGCGCTACAAGGCCAAGGAGTGGAACATCGATCCCAAGCGCATTGTGGTTAGTGGTGGCTCGGCCGGAGGATGCTCCAGCCTGCTCGTCGCCCTCCACGATGATGTTGCCGATCCCGACAGTGCGGACCCGGTGGAGCGCTTTTCCTCGCGGGTGAGCGGTGCGATTGTCGCCGGAGCCCAAACCACCATGAACCCTTTTATCATCAAAGAGAAGATCGGGGAGAAGACCTTTGACAACCCGATGCCCTACAAACCCTTCGGTTCCGAGACCATCGAAGAGCACATGGAAAACTGGGACAAGCACAAGGAGCTGGTGTTGAAATGCTCTCCGCTCACCCACTTGAGCAAGGATGACCCACCACTCCACCTCTATTACAACGTGATGCGTGAGTTCCCGACGACCAGTGGTGGGAACGGTATTCACAGCCCGATTTTCGGCGAACTTATGCTCGAGGCCTGTAAGAAAATCGGCGTCGAGTGCCACCTCCAATATTGGGAAAAGGATGAAGGCCGCCCTGCCCCAGCCATCGAACGCCAAGAGTTTATCGACAAGCTGCTGTTGGATTAGCACATCAAAAAAATCTCATCTTCGCACCCTTGCGTCTTTGCGTGAGCCCTTATCAACCTTGGTGAATGCGTCGTGCTGGGAAAACCCTACACGCCTCTACCTCTTCTGCTCGGGGAATCCCGGCGTTTTCTGAACGGTTCCTCCTCCTGGGGTGAAACACGCTTCTACCAAATCAGTCTTTGCGGCCAGCTCACAAGCTCGCTCAACACCCATAACCCTGAAGGCGGTTGACCAGGCATCCGCCTGCATCGCGGTCGGAGCGATCACGGTGACATTAAGCAGGTCCTCTTTACCTTCACCTGTGTTAGGATCTAACACATGCGCACTGCGCTTGCCATCAATCCGGGCAAACTGATAGCTGTCTCCCGAGGTGGACAGAGCAGCGTGGCTCAGCTCGACTGTAGCAATCACCTTTTGCTCCGGACTCTCTAGATCAATACCCCAGCCCTTGCGTCCGGAAGGAGGATCCCCGACAACCATCTCACCCCCCACCGCAACAGCATGCTGCGTGGCACCTCCCTTCCTCAGCAAGCGCGCCAGCTCATCGGCGATGTATCCCTTGGCGATACCACCCAGATCAAGACTCAAGGGTTTGGTGAAGCGCACTGTTTTACCGGCCTCGTCCAATAACAGGTCGCGGCAGCTCGCTATACCCTGCCCGGGAACGGCACGAGCATCTTTGCCCTGCTTCTTGGCACGCCACGCCTTGGTGGATGCCCCCAGCGTCACGTCAAAGGCTCCTCCGCTCTGCCGGGAAATGTGCTGGGCACAAACTAACACTGTGAACATTTCATTACTGACACGCGTGGCACTTCGGTCAGCCACCTTGCTAAGCTTCATCAACTCACTATCATCCCGGTAGTCGGAAAACACTCCATCCAGGTGACGCACTCTGTCGAAACAACGCTTGGCAAGTGCCTTCGCCTGTTCCCGGTCAGCACTGTAAAAAACCAAGCGCACCACTGTGCCTAGATGCGCCTCGGTAAAGATGTAACGTTTGACTTGCGCGCCTGCCCCCTGCTCGCGTGCAACAAGCGAGCTTGGCAAGCCGACTGTGAGCAGTCCGAAGACTGCGGCAAAGGTCCAGCCTTTAGCGGTATTTTGCCATCTCACCATCTTCAGCGACCCCGGAGTTCCATGCGCGATACATTTCCTCTACACTGGGTATGTTTACCGGCCTGACGATTCTCATACCAAGCCAAGGGGTATCTGTGTGATACCAGAGGCTTTTCGGGTCTTGAGGATCGGACTGTTTCCACTCCGGCTTGGACGGGTGACGAGCAGAGCAAGCCATCGCCTCCGCATTCTGTTGCCAATAACCACCTTTGGTCACATGTGGATAGGCCTTGGTGGCGATCACCCATGGATCTTGCACCTTGTTCGCACCAAAGTGCTTCAAACGGTTTTCAACGTGTTGATCGAGTGTCCACTCCAGCACGTTGCCATGCATATCATGGAATCCCCAGGCATTGGCTTTCTTTTCGCCGGGCATGCCATAAGCACTGCTGGCATCGCCATTAATCTGAGCATACTCAGCAACCTTGGAAGCATCATCCCCCCAGCTGTATTTGGTCTTTGATCCTGCACGGCAGGCGTATTCCCACTCAGCTTCGGTGGGCAGTCGGTAAAAGTGACCGGTCTTGTAGCTGAGCCACTGGCAGTACTTATTCGCTGCATGCTGAGTCATGCTCACTGCGGGATGCCCCTCACGTGGCATGCCGTAAGTCATGGGATGATAAGGAGGTGTGGGCCGGGCCAAGAGCTTGACCTCGTCTTCGACGCTATCGCGCATAAACTCGAGCACCTGACCGTCTTTTTCACGCGGAAGCTCAGTGATCATGAAGGGTTCGTATTCGTCCCAGGTGAGCTCATGCTTGCCCATCCAGAAGGCTGAGATGCTTGCCTCGATGACATCGTCAGCTTGCTCGCCCTGCCAGCGGAAACTTCCAGCTTTGACAGGCAGCATTTCAAAGGAAACTCCGTTATCGAGCTCCTCCGTGTAAGCCTCAGCCGGCTTGCCCGCATCTTTCTCCGCCTGCTTAAGAATACGCTCACGGATAAGCTTGGTAATGCGCATTTGCTCCTCATCCACATTATCCTCCAGCTCAATCACCCGTGGCTTGGGGGCGGCAGCATCTGCAGCTTGCTTCTCAACCTCGGCCTGGTTTTTTGCGCAAGAGGCGAAAAAGATACAGATAGTGGCGATGGCGCTAATCCGGGAGAGATAGACTTCAATCTTGGGTTTCATGATGGATAATTTCGGCTTACTCGAAAGTATCAGCGGATATCGGTGCGAATCAATCTCTGATCTTGATATTTCTAAAACCAACCGCAGCACCGTGCCCGGCAAAACCGATGTAGCCATCAGATACATTCAAACCAGGGTGTGGCTTGTTGTCCATGAAGTCCTTTACCTTGGCAAGATCACCATCAAGAACCGGCACCCCGTTCAGTTCGACCTGAATGCGGCTGCCTGTTACGGTGACAATTTGGTGATTCCATTCTCCCACCGGACGCAGGTAACCGCGGTGTGCCGCTGCAATACCGTAGGCACTGCCGTGAAACTGACGGGGGTCGAGTTTCTCATACTGCTTCGCAGTGTTGTCGAGAATCTGCAGCTCACACATGCCAACGTAAGCTCCGTCCCCCTTACCCGGATAACGGACAAGAAGACCATTGTTGCCACCGGGAGGAAGTTTGAATTCGAAGGCTAGTTTGAAGTCCGCGTATTTCTGCTTTCGGTAGATGAGCTGGCCTTTGCTGACATAAACCGCATCATCCCTGATCTCGCAGCCTTTCGGCACACTGGCCTGCCAATCCCCCAGGGATTTACCATCGAAAATATTTTGCCAGCCCTCACCGGATGTGGCTTCTGCCAATATCGTGTCTGCCTCGGCAGCCGGAATCTCACGCACGAAGATGTTGCGCCACGCCACGGGCGCTCCGTGGGTTTGCAAGATGATCGGCCCCTGCCTGTCCAGTGGGCGGTCTCGCTTCCAGAAATTTTGCATGTAGACACCATCGACTACCAGCTTGGCATTGAGCCAGACCCAGGTGCGGGAGCCGATTTGGCGAATGCGCAAGTGGTTCCACTCTCCGATCGCCCTGTCTGCATAGACTAAAGGATGCTTGCCAGCACCCCTGTTGTTCCACAGCCCGCCCGATCCTTTGTCCGCTCCGTATCTCCATTTGCCGGCCTCCTCACGCGTATCCCAGATCTGTACCTGCGGAGTTCCACGCATGTAGATGCCACTGTCTGAGCCGGCATCCAGGCGGAAATCAATACGGAATTCCACGTCTCCGTAGTCCTTGACCGTGCATAGATAAGGACCGAAGCCATCGTTGTGAATGACCCCATCCTTGATCTGCCAGTGCGTGGGAAAGACCTTGCGGTCTTCTTCACGCTTGGCTGCTATTTTCTTGGCATCCTTGAGCTTGACGTAGTCGTGCGGATTCTCTGCCCGCCAACCGCTGAAGTCCTTGCCGTTGAACAAGGAAGTGAAGCCCTCGGGTGTCATTCCGGCGAGAACATGACCAGAGGCCAGCGCAAGCACGCCTGCCACCAGTGTCAAAAGGTATCTGGTTTTCATCTGTGAGATAGTGGTTAATTCGCTTTCTTGGCGTTAGGAAAATTTCGTGACTCCCACTTCTGCTGCAGGACGTGGCGTGAACGGAGTGTCGAAATTCATTCCCTCCACCTTGATGAGTTCATCGGTGGATGACATGATCTGGTCCTTGGTGATCAGCTGACCTGTGTAACTCGCAGTCCGGCCCATAATAGCCAGCGCGTGGCTGTGCTCCATTTTGCCGAGCACATCATTAAATACCTTGCCGCTGCGGATGTGCTGGAGCAAAATCTCGTGCTCGTTCTTGTAACCCAGACCTCCCTTTTTCTGCCACACGACCTTGCCATCGATGGTAATGGAAGCACCACCTTTACTCTCAAGCGAGGCGAAGCCCTTACTGCCGGTGATCGAGTCACCACTGACCGCGTAGGCACCCGGAATTTGCCGGCCCATGAAATCAGCCCGGCGGCCATCCGCGTATTGATAGTTCAGCGCAAACTGGTCCCAGTTGTTCGCTCCCACAACAGGCATGGTGTTAGCACCCATACCCATGCATTTTTCCGGCATTTGGTCCCCCATCGCCCATGACATCTTGTCGAGGCCGTGGATCATGAATTCCATGATGCCGTCTCCACTAAGCTCCAGGTAGTTTTGCCAAAACTTCAGGGCCCACTCCATGTCTGACAATCCCGATTTTTCCTTGAATTTGATATCAGGCATCGTGTTAGGACGCCGGCTACCGCAGTAAGTGGAGGAAACCGAGAGAACATCGCCAATCTGACCGTCCTGAATGCGCTTGTGTAGCTCCATCAGGTGTGGGGAGTAGCGCCAGACCAAGCCGGTCATCACGGAAAGCCCGGCGGACTGGGCTTTCCTGGCATTCTCCACCACGCTCTTGAGTCCCGGGATGTCGTTAGCGAAGGGCTTCTCCATAAAAACGTGCTTACCCGCTGCAATGGAGGCCGCGTAGTGCTGGGGGCGGAACAGGGGAGGAGTTGGCAAAATCTCGCTATGCAAACCACTATCAATGTCTTTCTGGTAA
>JBDQHQ010000083.1:0-8524 GCA_040264795.1 Akkermansiaceae bacterium
CTGGAGCCTTAGGGCTAACTTGGCGGCGGTCGTGGTTTTACCGGCGCCGTTGAGACCACAGAGTAGAATGTGTGCAGGCGGGTTCAGATTGAGAGGGCTGGCGTCTGCTCCGAGGAGCTCGGTGAGCTCGTCATTGAATATTTTGACAATCTGCTCGCCGGGTTTGATCGATTTTAGCACATCGACCCCCATGGCTTTCTCCTTCACTCTGGAGATGAAGTCCTTGGCTACACCAAATTCAACGTCTGCTTCAAGCAAGGCGAGACGAATTTCACGCAGCGCATCAGTAATGTTTTTCTCTGAGATTTTGCCAACCCCGCGTAAGTTTCTGAAGGTTTTGTCGAGGCTGTCTGATAATGATGAGAACATAGGGTGTTGTGGTGTTTGTTTTATTTAGCTTGGTAGGCTGCTTCCCGATTAACGAGAAAAATCCAAGTCATGGGCTTTTCGTAATCCTTGGAGTTGGTGCTACGCCACTGGAGGCTGACTTCACATGTGCGGCTTCGCAGTCTGCGGGTCACTGTCCATTTTGCGGTTTTAGTTTCAGCGTCGTATTGGACAGGAACTTTGCCAAATCCTGCAACACGCATCACAATGGAGTCTGGATCGATGTCGTTGACCTCGGACAAATCCGCCATGATGGTGGGTAGACGAGTAGAGATGATGGATCCTGGCTCCGGTATTACCGGGTGTTTGGTTGATTGAACAATGGCGCCTTCAGATGCGGCTGTTGTCTTCGTGGCTTTGAAACTGGTTGCATTGCGGAAAATATAATCGTGTGTGCCGAGAATAATGTAGCGGGGTATGGTGAAACTTGATGTCGTGCGAGTTGTTTTTCCGGGAAGCACGGTAAACAAGCACTCATAGCCGTGTTTGGAAGCGATGGGTAGCATTTCACCGGTAAAAAAGCCACCAGGGTAGGCGTATGATGTAACATTGCTACCGAATTTCTTTTCCAGAATTTTACGAGATTGGCCCATTTCTCTTTCCAGATAGGAACTGTATGCAGCTTCTCCTTTATTGCGCTCGGCTTTGACAGTTGCCGGGTATGGGTGGGAGATCGAGTGGCTACCAACACTGCAGCCGTGCTTCTGCATCTGCTTGATCATGGTAGTGGTGAGAGCGCCTGAGCCTCCATCGACATAATTGGTGTAGAGGAAGATCGTAAAAGGGAAGCCCATGTCCTTGAGGATAGGAAAGGCTTCGGTGTATACGGACTTCCAGCCATCATCGATGGTGATCAAAACGGATCGATCCTTGATGTTTTTTTCTCCGCGCCTCCAGGCGATAAAATCCTCCAAGCTAATCACATCCAGTCCGAGATCCTTGATGGCCTGCATTTGTCTGCGGAATTTGTCGGTAGAGATAAGCATCTCTGTAGGTTCTTTGGATGAGGAGAAGTCATGGTAGCCTAATACGGTTACACGGACATCGAGATCATCAGAGGTGTGGGCGGGCTTTGTCTTTGGACCGGGTGCCTCGGAACTTGCATCCTTGGTTTTGATAAGTTTTTGGGGAGCTTTAGTGATACTTTGAGCCAATATGGAATTCAATATTCCAATATCTCCATGTTCATGCGGACCGTGGGCTTGCAGAGGGCCCGCAAGAATGGTCAGCGTGAGGAAGATGCCCAGAAGCTTGTTCATAATCAGTGGAGGCGAGCAATATAGCCCTGTTGAGGCAATTGAAAAGACCTGATGTCACTATGTCCGATTTGCCGGTAAGTGAGCCAAGAGCGCGCTTCAAGCCTGTTGGGGGGAATTCAGTGGCCAAGTTGTGCCTTGAAATGCCTGACGGTTTCCTTAAGTCCGGTATTGAGATCAAATGCGGGTTGCCAACCAGCCTCTATCAGTTTGTCCGCTGATGCGAGTGAGTGCTTGATGTCACCAGCGCGCTCAGCTGCATACTCTATCTGCGACGGAGTATCGGTCATGCCAAGAACGCTGTCGGCGAGGTTTTGGATGCTCGTCTGTGTGTTGTAGCCAACGTTGTAAGAGCCCCTCATAGAGGTATCCATAGCTGCGTAAACCAGTGCACCAACGATGTCTTTGACATAGATGAAGTCACGGGTTTGCTCGCCATCACCATAAATCGTGATGTTTTCTCCCTGTAGAGCTTTTTCTATAAAGATGGGGACGGCGGCAGCGTAGGCCCCGTGGGGATCCTGACGAGGGCCAAAAACATTGAAGAACCTAAGCGAGGTGGTGAGTATTTTACCCTCTGCATGGAACATTTCCAGATAGTGCTCACCATCAAGTTTGGTAATGGCATATGGGCTTTTGGGAGCCGGGCACATGGTTTCCAGCTTGGGTGATGACGGGTTGTCCCCATAGACTGCAGCGGAGGAGGCAAATACGATTTTTTTGACCCCGGCGGCAGCGGCGTCCTCCAAGACCTTGATGAGTCCGCAGACATTGATGTCCACGCATTCTGAAATGCGCTTCATGGATTCCGGAACGGAGACCAGTGCGGCCATGTGAAAAATGTAGTCAATGCCGTCGACGGCTTTTCTGACTGTTTCCCGATCGGTGATGGAGCCTTCTATGAACTTGCATTCCAATCCATTGAGATTCTTTTTATATCCAGAGCGCAAGTTATCCAGCACCCGTATTTCAGATGCTTTGCCCTGGAAATGCTCGACGATGTGAGAGCCGATAAATCCAGCGCCGCCTGTGACAAGTATTTTCATCTGGAAGTGCTAAGAGGTGATGTGATGAGGTGTTGATTAGCCCAATGGACTCGTGTAAGCGCCTTGATCGACGAGTTGGCGTATGGCGTCGACCACGTGCGGTTTGTCGTCCGGGTAGGTAACACCAAACCATGAACTTGTAGTCTCGAGAATGCGGCAGTCAGCAAGGTTTTGGCGAATTAAATCATCAATGACTGTTGGGATGTAACATTCTGATTTCATTTCATTGCCGTATTGCTCAAGGAAGGTGATGAAGTGCTTCTCGAGTTGGCTGAAAAAGTTGTCGTCAAATCCCCAGAAATTCATCGAGGCAAGGGCGCTTTCTGGAATGGTGATACGACTCCCGTCGAGTCGGTTGCCACGGATCTGGCCGTCTTCTTCACGTTTGATTTCGGTAATTTCCTCAACATCTGTCAGCAAACCGTTTTCATCAGCACATATGCCGCGATTGACATCACCGTGCTCAGAGAGCGTTTTGTTGATTTGGTAACCTACCATGCAGTAGTGAGAAACTTCATCGTCTGATTTAGAGGACTTATTAAAATAGTCTGTGATGCGAAGGTATGCATCTGCACCGTAGAAATCATCCGCATTGATCACAGCGAATGCCCCGGTGACGTAGTGGCGAGCTGCGCGAACTGCGTGTGCCGTTCCCCATGGTTTTTCACGACCTGCTGGAACTTTGAAGCCTGAGGGGAGGTCGTCCAGGCTCTGAAACGCGTATTCGACTTCAATTTTGCCCTCAAATCTGGCGCCAATGCCTTTACGAAAAGCTGGGGCGAAGTCTTCACGGATGATGAACACGACGCGCTTGAATCCTGCCTGGATGGCATCATATACGGAGTAATCCAGGACGGTCTCTCCGTTGGGGCCCATCGGGTCCATTTGTTTGAGGCCGCCGTAGCGACTGCCCATGCCGGCTGCGAGAATGAGAAGGGTGGGTTCCATGTCGGATATCAATGGGTGAATGTTAAATGAATGCTTTTTATGAAGGCAATAATGAGCGAATGCAACGGTTTCTTGTGAAAACCCGATATTCTTTGGTGAAGAATGCTATTGCAGGTGAGTGCCTGCTGTCTTTATTCTCAAGCCACGCCCGCCCGATGAATATGCTGTGGAAAGGGTGGAATTTCATGCTGTGCCGAGAGACGCTCCGGTTGATAAGCAAACCCTGATATATATATGGCCAATGAAACCAAAGACCCCAGCCGAGACGTTGATCGTGATCACGTGCGGCGGGTCTTCAATGCAATGCTTACTGCGCGTGTTCTCGAGAATAAACTCGGCAGTCTTTATAAAGCAGGCAAGATAGTCGGCGGTGTCTATCTGGGTAAAGGTCAGGAGGCTGTAAGTGCAGCCATGGCGGCTTGCTTGGAAAAAGGGCGTGATGTCTATGCTCCGCTCATTCGTGACCAAGCCGGGCGCACGGCATTTGGAGAAGAGATTATTGATTGCACGAGAACTTATCTCGGCTCAGTGAAAGGCCCGATGCGAGGACGTGATGGTAACATTCATCGTGGTCGCCCGGCAGAGGGGATGCTAGCGATGATTTCCCATTTAGGTGCTGCGATTCCGGTTGTTGCCGGCATGCTGCTGGCGAAGCGTATCAAAGGTGAATTGAATGGGGTAGTGGGTGCAACATGTGTCGGTGACGGATGCACCTCCACGGGAGCTTTTCACGAGGGTTTGAATACAGCCGCGGTTGAAAAGCTGCCGCTAGTGCTCACAGTAGCAAACAATCAATACGCTTACTCGACACCCAATGACCGGCAATTTGCTTGTCATGACCTGGTCGATAAGGCCCTAGGTTACGGAGTTCGCGGCCACAGTGTCGACGGAACTGACATGCTTGCCTGTATTGAGGTGATGCAAGATGCTGTGGGTCGTGCCCGCAATGGGGAAGGGCCTCAACTGGTTGTCGCATCCATGCTGAGGCTCACTGGTCATGGTGAACATGATGACGCCTCTTATGTGGATGCAGGGCTTAAGAGCTCAAACCTGGGGCGCGACAGTATCGAGCTGGGTATCAAGCAGCTCATTGAAGGTGGGTTCGCTTCTGTGGAAGAAGTCGAGCGATGGCAGCAAGAGGCTGCAGACAGAGTTCAGGAAGCGGTGGCAATCGCGCAGAAGGAAGAAGCTCCCGATCCCTACAAAGATGATTGGATGGCTTATTCTCACCCTGAAATGCAAATGCGGAGATAATCATGAGTGATGTTACCTACATAGATGCCATTCATGCCGCCCTTGACGAAGTCATGGAGCGGGATCCTGATGTTTTCCTCTATGGCCAGGATATTGGCAAATTTGGGGGAGCGTTCAAAGCAACCAAGGGGCTGCAAGACAAGTATCCGGGAAGAGTCCTGGATGCTCCCATCAGTGAGGATGCCATGGCCGGTGTAGCCATAGGAGCAGCTATTGAGGGGGCCAGACCCGTCCTTGAAATGCAATTCGCTGATTTTTCGTCGGTCGCATTCAATCAAATCATCAACCAAGCTGCCACGCACTATTACCGGACAGGCGTGCCGGTGCCATTGACGATGCGCTTGCCATCAGGGGGGACCCCGGGCTCAGGACCTTTCCACAGCCAGAGCATGGAATCCATTTACGCTCATTATCCCGGATTGGTGGTGGTTACTCCTGCAACCGTGGCTGACGCCTATAGTATGCTACTGGATTCGATCGCTCTGAATGACCCGGTGATCTACTGTGAGCACAAATTCCTGTATCGTTGGCTCAAATCCAAGGATTTTGAGGGTGATCACCTGCCGATTGGGCAGGCAAGAATCACACGCCCAGGAAAACATGCTACCGTGGTTACCTACAGCGCGATGGTTCATGAAGCTGTGCGGGCTGCAGAAATGCTTCAGGAAGACGGTGGTTGGGAAATTGAGGTGGTAGACCTGAGGTCAGTCAAGCCTCTCGACACGGATACCATTATCGCCTCTGTGGCTCGAACCGGAAGACTGCTTGCCCTGGGGGAGGCTTTTCCATGGGGTGGGGTGACGGCTGAGGTGGTCTCCCGAGTGAGCGCTGACGGCTTTCATTTGCTGGATGCTCCACCTGTCAGGATGAACTCAAAAGACACGCCGATCCCGTATCATCCCAAATTATGGTCGTCTCACAGGCCGACACCTGAATCCATTGCAGAAGAACTACGTAAGTTGTTGGCTTACTGATAAATACAGCATTATTTACTTAATAAACATAACCAATAAAGTCATGCCAAAAGTTCCCATTATGATGCCTCAGCTCGGTGAATCGATTGCGGAGGCCACCATTATCAGGCTCAACATTGCCGTTGGTGACAAGGTGGTCGCGGACCAAGAGGTCATTGAGGTCGAGACCAATAAGGCTACCATGGGGGTGACAGCTCTTTGTGCGGGTGAGGTGATTGAAATCCTCGCAGAGGAGGGTGTGAGCTACGCTGTAGGCAGTGTTTTGGGTGTTTTGGAGGTGAGCGAGGAAGAATTGGAGCGCACGGGAGAGAATTCCATGGATGAGATCGTTTCAGATGAGGGCCAGGCGTCCGATTCTGATGCTGGAGAGGAGGAGCAAAATCTTCATTTTAAGACCGAAGACGGTGGTTATCGTGAACCTGTGCCCGTTGAACCTAGCATTAAGGGATTACCGGTTCCCACAGGTAAAGAGGGTGCTCATTACATTTCTCCCCGGATGCGCGCTCGAATGGCTGAACTTGGCCTCAGGGCTGCCGATATCTCCGCTGTCTCCGGAAGTGGAGCGGGTGGCAGGGTCACTGTTGAGGATCTTGAGGCATTTCTCGAGCATATCGAAACCTGGCCATATACTAAAGCTTCGCCCATGCGTCTTGCTGTGGCTGACGCAATGCGCAGAAGTTGGACCAGGCCGCTGGCAACCGTTGCCAGACCTCTGGTGATGGATAAGATTCTGGATCATCGCCGCAGTCAGGCACTCAAGCCGGGGCCTGCTCTCTATTTACTACGCGCACTTGCTTTGGCTTTGGCGGAAAACCCAACGACTGCCGGTTATTTGATCGGTGAGAACGTGGTTCACCCCCGAGCATTCGATATTGGGGTGGCCGTTCAGGTGGATGATGGCGTTCTGGTGCCCATTATCCGTAACGCGGACACGAAATCACTCAGCGAGCTTGTTGAGGATTATAACGAACTGGTTGAGTTGGCCCGGTCTCGCAAGCTTCCAGAAGATGCAACCAAGCATGGAATTGCCACGGTGACGAATTTCGGAACCTTCGGTTTGACTTGGGGCACTCCCATTCCTCTACCCAATGAGACGCTGATTCTCGGGCTGAGTGCCGGGGTCAAGAGGCCGGTTTGGAGCGATGAGACGAATACCTTTGTTCCTGTAACAGAAGCTGAGATAGATCTGACATTTGATCACCGGGTTGTTGATGGAGGCGGAGCCGGCATGCTGCTCAACCGTATTTCAGAACTTCTGCAAAAGCCGGAAGCTCTCTAGTGGGTTGGCTTCTGGTCACTTGAGTCCCGGCTGTTATGGTCGAGGCCTATGATGACGCCTCATCCTGTGCAAGTGCAGCTTCAACCTTGGAGAGCGCAGCAGCATGCACTTCCTCGATACTGCTGCTGGCATCAACTACATGAGCGTAGCTTTCATCCCGTAAGCTGAGGAAAAGCTTACGACAAAACTCCAAGGATTCTCGTTTTTCGAATTCATTGGCTTGGCCATCCCTGACGCCAATCCGCTCAAGTGCGGTATCAACATCGAGATCCAGAATGACGAGTATGTCAGGCTGGGGAGCGAAGCATTCATTTTTGCTGCGGATGGCCTCAGGGTCGATGCCCCGTGCTCCCTGGTAGGCCATGGTTGAAAAATAATAGCGGTCAAGAATAACGATGCCGCCTGCTTGTATCGTGGGCGTGATGAGCTCATCAACGTGCTCACGCCTGTCCTTAATGAAGTATTCGAGCTCGTCTTCGATGCCCAGACGACCCGTGCTGGCGCTTTCCCTGAGCTTGCGACCCCAAGGGCCATTGGTTGGCTCGTAGCTTTGGGTAACCTCGTGGCCGCTCTCTCTCAAGGCATTGGCAAGCATGCTCGCCTGGGTGGACTTGCCGGTGCCATCGATGCCCTCGATAACAATGAGGCGCCCTTGTCCTTGAGATACTTGTTGCTTGGAAGGCATAGATATTGAGCGTGATTAAATGAAGGGATGTTTACGATGCTGCTCTAGGATACAGGGCTTATTTTTTGCCATTCATCCATGCCTCCGACCACATTACGCACCTTGCTGAAGCCTTGTTGACGAAGATAATCAGTGACCCGGCCGCTGCGTCCGCCAGACTTGCAAATGATCAGCAATTCCCGATCACTGCCTATGTTTTCGAGTTCTTTAATCCGGCTGGGGATATCCGCCATGGGTATATGTATAGCACTGGGGATGTTGGCAACCTCGTGTTCCCAGGGCTCGCGCACATCAATCAATGTTCCGGTAAAGGAGTCATTGAGTTTTTCCTTGAGTTGTTCGACACTGATAATGTCTGAGTTTTCCATGTTGCTTTCAGGGCTATTGGTTGTGCAGGTGTGGTCATAATCGACCAGGCTGGTAATGCTAGGATTTTCTCCGCATAGAGGGCACTCAGGGTCTTTGCGTAGATTGAATTCACGAAAGCTCGTAGTGAGAGCATCATAATGAATGAGTCGCCCCATCGGTATGGTGCCGCAGCCGAGTAGAATCTTGATGGCCTCCATGGCTTGCAAGCTGCCCATGACGCCGGGTAAAACTCCCAATACTCCGGCTTCTGCGCAGCTAGGCACGCTGGCGGGGTCTGGTGGTTCCGGGAGCATGCAGCGGTAACAAGGGCCCCCTAGGTGCGGGGC
>JBDQHQ010000084.1:0-8437 GCA_040264795.1 Akkermansiaceae bacterium
AACACAATAGCGATGAGCAGAAAATACGAAGGCCTAGTCGTACTCAATACCCAGGGCCATGATGACGGCCTCAATGATCTTGTTTCTTCCGTAGCGAAGGAAATGGAGGGAAATGGCGCCAAGATGGATGAGATCCAACAACTTGGCCGCCGTAAGTTTGCCTACAATGCACGTCACCTTGACGGGGGGCACTACGTCAATTACATCTTCGAAGCTGAGCCAGCCGATATTGAAAAAATTCAGTCCACTCTCAGCTTGAACGATAGCGTCTACCTGCAGCATTACCATCGCTTGGGCTAGTTGTTTCCAGCGCGCCTGAGATCAATGATTCTCTAATTTCACTGGCAGGATAGTTTGCTATTGCCGTTCTCCAGCTGATTCAACTAGTGTATTAATCATGGCTAATTTTAACAAAGTAATGCTCATGGGTAATGTTACCCGTGACATCGAACTACGCTACACTCCCAAGGGCACTGCCGTCGCTGACATCGGTCTTGCTGTCAATCGTGTTCGGACCGGTGATGGTGGAGAGCGCATTGAGGAGACTACCTTTGTCGATGTTACCCTCTGGGGGCGCACGGCTGAAGTGGCTCACCAATATTCAGGAAAAGGCAAACCACTCTTTGTAGAGGGCCGTCTTCATATGGATACATGGGATGACAAAGCCACAGGACAAAAGCGTAACAAGCTCAAGGTCGTCGCTGATAATATCCAACTCATGGGAGCTCCAGGAGGAGGCGGGAACCAATCTCAAGGAGGTAATCCCGCTCCGCAGGGGCAGGGAGGCTCACCCGCCCAGGGAGGGGCCCCGGTGGATGACAATGATGACATCCCCTTTTAAAGGCTCTGTGCCCGTCACATTGAAATACTGTTGATTGGACCTGTGGCTGTTTCCAGCTGAGTGGTTTTAGTTTTTTAATCCATGCGCCTGTATAGCACTAACAGCCCTGACCAACTGGTTGACTTTGGCGAAGCCGTGCTCCGCTCATTACCTGCTGATAACGGGCTCTACATGCCCGAGCGTATTCCTGTGCTCGACGAGGACTTCTGGCAAACATGGAAGTCCATGGATTTTCAAGACATGGCCTATGCTGTGGTCTCTAAAATATTGCAAGGCGCTATCCCCGAGGAGGAGCTTTCCACAATTGTGAGTGAGGCACTGAATTTTCCAGCTCCGCTCACGAGCCTTGATGAGCAGCGCTCCGTGCTAGAGCTTTTCCACGGGCCTACTCTTGCGTTCAAGGATTTTGGCGCACGCTTTATGGCACGTGTCATGGCTTGGCTAACACGTGATGAAGACAAAACGCTCACCGTTCTGGTTGCCACATCAGGAGACACGGGTGGGGCTGTCGCGTCAGCTTTTCATCACGTTGAGGGCACGCGCGTCATCATTCTCTATCCGTCTGGCAAGGTCAGCGGGCTTCAGGAAAAGCAACTCACTGCACTGGGGGGGAACATCACCGCACTCGAAATTGACGGTAGCTTTGATGATTGTCAGCGCATGGTCAAAGCGGCTTTTTTAAACAAGGAAATTTCCAAGGAGTGCAATCTCACATCGGCAAACTCGATTAATATCTCACGCCTCATCCCGCAGATGCTCTATTACTTCGAGGCCGCTCGTCAATTTGCCATCCAGAGCAAGAGTGCTCCCGTATTTGTTATTCCCAGTGGCAACTTCGGAAACCTCACAGCACTGCTTTTTGCCATCAGGATGGGACTCCCTGTTGGGCATGTGGTGGCGGCTACCAATATCAACGACGTCGTGCCGGAGTACCTGCGCAGTTCGGAATACACGCCGCGACCATCCGAAGCGACGATTTCCAATGCCATGGACGTGGGGGCTCCGTCTAACTTCGCCCGTATGCTTGAGCTTTTTGGTAGTGAGTGGCAAGCGATGGCCTCCCAGATTAGTGGATACGCATTTGATGACACCCAGACCCGGGAAGCCATGCGAGAGGTGCATGACAAGTATGGCTATGTGATCGACCCTCACGGGGCGGTTGGCTATCTGGCTGGTGAAGCGTGGCTCGAGCAGCACCCGGAGGATAGCGTGGTCATTCTTGAGACGGCTCACCCGGCCAAGTTCTCCGATACCATCACCGAGGAACTGGGCGATCATGTCTTGGAGACTCCTGAGCGCTTGGCTTGCCTGGCGGACGAGCCCAAGGTGTCGATCCCCATGGCCGCCTCACCGGAGGCACTGATCAGCTGGCTGGCTGATCAATAAGCTCTAATGACAAGAGCCCATCAGGGATTCCATTGATCCGTGCGGAAGGGAATCGCAGGTAAGCCCTCTTTGTTGTAGAGGTTCGCGTTGGCGGGATTGCCTCGGTAAGCGTAACGCACTGCGATAGGAGCAGGCACGGCAGGAGAGCTTAGCTTCACGGTATTACCCTCGATCACGGCGTCCGCCCAGTGCCACTTTTTATCCGCGCCGGAGATCGCGAAGCTGGCCAGCTTGGAATCAGGGGTGGCGAGCACTGGCTGAAAGGGGTCTTTCTTCTTGGCGACCATCAGGCCACTGCCAAGGTGGTCGTAGTGAATGGTTGCGGTGTTACCCTCAACCTTCAACTCCTTGAAAGTCGGACCTGATACCACGGTGTCTTTCTTGCCGTATACGTCGCGCAGTGCCCACAGGGCGAGACGCTTACCGACGTCCTGTTTATTTTTTGGGTGGATATCACTGGGGTGCCCGATATCGATGGCAGAGGCCACACCGGTATGAGGCAGCTCCTGAATACGGTCCTGGGCAACACGTATACGGGCAAAACCATCACCACCCTCGGGATTGGTGTTGTGCTTGTGGAACTGCGCCAGCTTGACCACATAGAAGTAAAAGGGAAAATCGGCGGGCTGTTGCCATACCTCGCGCCAGCCTTCTACGAGTGCTTTGAGTTTGGGTAGGTAATGAATGCCCTCACCACCATTGGATTCACCTTGATACCAGATCGCACCACGGACCCCGTAGCCAACTAGCGGGTGCACCATGGCGTTGTAGATCGAGCAGGCTTCATTATGATTTGTGGGTCCGGGGCTTTGGGGTGCGGGCGGCACACTACGGCCCTGTTCGACACAATGACTTACAGTGGCTGCCCATTGGCCGGCCAGTTGGGCGAAGCGCGACCAGGCGGCCTTTCCGGAGGCAGTCGTTATCAGCTGGGCATCGACGTTTTTGGAGAGTGCCGCCAGCTCAGCTTGCTTGCGGAATCCCACCGGTGGAGTCCAAGGCTCAACACGGGTGCCGCCCCAGTTGGTTCCAAGCAGACCAATCGGAACACCGCTTTGCTGCTGGAGCTCGCGCCCAAAGTAGTAGCCCACGGCACTGAAATTGGTGACGGCTTTCGGACTGCACGGCTGCCATGAGGAGGGGCGCTGTAGGCGTGACTGCGGACTGCTGGCGATGATGTGTCCACTGACATCGAAGAGCCTGATCATGGGGTGTTTTGCGGCAGCGATTTCTTGTTGTGGATTGTGGGACTGCTTCACGGACCACTCCATGTTGGATTGTCCTGAGCAAATCCAGACGTCACCAATGAGTATATCTTGGTAAGTGATCGTTTCACCTGCCGAGCAGCTGATGATCATCGACTGACCATTGGTATTGGCAGGAAGTGGATTGAGTTTGATCTGCCAGCGCCCTTCTTTGTCAGCCGTGGCCTTGTGCTCCTGTCCCGCAAAACGGACGGTGACTTCCTTGCCCGGATCATCCCAGCCCCAAACCGGTGCGGCAAGATCGCGCTGGAGCACCATGTGATTACTGAATATTTTTGCGGTTGAGAGCTTGGCCTGCAGACAGGGTGAGAGCAGCAGGAGCGTAGTAGTGATGATCTGGTTTAGTTGGTTCATGGAGAAGTAAGGTTAAATAGATGAGCTCAGGCGCGTTTGCGATAACTACGCGGAGTATTTCCGGTTTCTTTTCTGAAACTTCGGCTAAATGCCTGAGGCGAGGCATAGCCTGCCTGAATGGCAATTTCTGTAATCGACATCTTGGAGGTGCGCAACAAGGCCATGGCATGGTTGAGGCGGTAGTTTTTGATGTAAGAGCCCAATGGTATTCCAGCTGCCTGTTTAAAAATCACGCGGAGTCTGGATGCGGAATATTTTGTGGCAGCTGCAATTTCCTCAATACTCACGGGGCGCCCACGCCACTTTGCCATTAACTGGTTGACGGTACTCAGCAGGCTCTCCTCCGAGGTTGCCAGATCATCGGGTTCATTTTGTTGACCCAGTTGTTTGAGGGTGAGTAATAGCGAGAGCAAGCTGGCCTGTAGTCTCAATGCTTGCAATTCTGAGGCTGGCTGATGCCATATTTCGAGCATTTGCTCGAGAAGACCTTCCAGCTCCTTGTTGGTATCAAGCACGCGATTCCTAAGTGAATCGAAGAGCGATTGCTCCTTCAGCTCGAAAGTGCAGAACAACCAGCGAAGATCATGAGATTTCAGCCCACTGAAATGGTGAAACTGATAGGGCTGTATTAAGATCGCCTGTCCCGGTTTGATGGGTAATACCGCATCATCCAGGTGAACTTGTCCCTCAGTGCTGAGATTGTAGAGTAATACAAAGCGGTGATGAGAACGGTTCTGCAGGGCATGCTTTTGTAGGACATATTTACTTTTGCGCAGAAAGCAGAGCACGCGCATCGGGCTGATCAGCTTGATCTCTCCGCACCCTGCATAGTAGTCATCGGGCTCTTCTAATCTCAGCAAGTACTCGCGCATGGAGGACTAATGGCAATAAATCAGACCATTAAAAAGTTAAAAATGTTAAATAATAAGTCATAAATGGTAAATATTTAACCTTTACGACTAGGAGTTCACGCTTATAACTCATAGTCGTGCTTAACCGGCACTGCGTGATTGGATGTCAACAGTTATCAAAGCAGCGATCAAGCCTGAATTGGACGAACAATTCAGCCCTGCGGTCTTGTGGAACCTGGCTTATCGGGATTCGGTCGCTACTTCGGGGAAAGCCACGGAGGTCGCCATCGCTTTGCTTCGCCCGGATCAGACTTGCACGGTGTACCGCACGGAGATCTTGGCTCCGGGGGGTGAAAATGATGCACACAGCTTGCGATACCTGGAGCGGATTCTCAAATTTCTCTTATGGCAACGCGGCGGTTGCACCGTGCTCATCGCCGGCTGCGAGACCCTCGTTGCCAAGCTGGCCTCCATTTACTCTGCCGACGGGGCGCGTGCCTTTGACGCGGAATTTTTTGGTGAGAAGGTCTACCGGAGTAAACTCGAAATAACGGCCTGCGCGATGGCGGATATTCCCCCGGGGAATGAGACTTCCATGCCTTTGGGCAGACACCTTGAAGGCTGCCGCATTGGTTTTGATCTGGGGGGCTCGGACCGCAAGTGTGCCGCAGTGATTGATGGCGAGGTGGTGTTTTCCGAGGAGGTGGAGTGGAACCCCTATTTTGAAACTGATCCTGATTACCACATTGAGGGCATTAATGATTCTTTGAGGCGTGCCGCTGCTCACCTGCCCAGGGTGGATGCCATTGGAGGCAGCTCGGCAGGCGTCTATGTGAATAACGAAGTTCGGGTCGCATCCTTGTTCCGCGGATTAAGTGAGGAAGATTTTGAGAATAGGATCAGGCGCGTGTTTTTTGATCTCAAGAAGCGTTGGGGAGATGTTCCCTTTGAAGTGGTCAATGATGGCGAGGTCACGGCTCTTGCAGGCTCCATGTCGATGGGTGAAAACGCAGTTCTTGGCGTGGCGATGGGAACCAGCGAAGCGGTTGGGTACGTCACTCCTGAGGGGAACATCACTGCCATGCTCAATGAGCTGGCTTTTGCCCCGATTGATTATCGTGAAGATGCTCCAGCGGATGAATGGTCCGGGGACGCCGGAGTGGGGGCTCAGTATTTGTCTCAACAGGCGGTGGCTCGTTTGGTGCCCGCGGCGGGTATCGAGCTGCCCGCGGACATGCCATTCCCCGAGCAGCTTATTGAAGTGCAAAAACTCATGGCTGCGGGAGATGAGCGCGCTGCAAGAATTTACTCCACCATGGGCACTTATCTCGGTTATGCCATTGCTCACTACGCGGATTTTTACGAAATACGCAAAGTCCTTCTGTTAGGCCGGGTCACCAGCGGCGAAGGGGGCACGATCATCATCAAGCAGGCACAAAAGGTCCTCGAGGAGTTGTTCCCACAGCTCGCCAAACAAATTGACCTGGTTACTCCCAATGAACAGGACAAGCGTCATGGACAGGCGGTTGCCGCGGCCAGTCTTCCTATGATCACCCCGTCCTGCTAAAACAAATCTCCCGACTCATCCCATGGAAATCGTCATTGAGCAAAACGAAGAAGCCGCCAGTGTTGCCGCGGCCAGAGTGATAGCGCGTTTGCTGCGCGAAAAGCCGGACTGCGTTCTGGGCCTGGCTACCGGCAGCACACCTCTGCCGCTCTATGGTGAGCTGATCCGTATGCACCGTGAAGAGGGGCTCGACTTTAGCGCCGTGACCACCTTTAACCTGGATGAGTATGTTGGCCTGGAACCTGAGCACGAACAATCCTACCACAGCTTCATGTGGCAAAATCTCTTCAGCCAGATCAACATTAACCCGGACAAGATACACATCCCCGATGGCATGACCGCCGATGTGCCGGCGACTTGCGCCGCATATGAGCAGGCGATTCTCGATGCGGGGGGCATTGACTTGCAAGTTTTGGGCATTGGTTCGGATGGGCACATCGGGTTCAATGAGCCGACGTCTTCCTTTGCCTCCCGCACCCGGATCAAGACTCTCACCCAAGAGACGGTTGCGGACAACGCGCGGTTTTTTGACGGCGATGAGAGCAAGGTGCCGCGCCACTGTATTACCATGGGTATCGGCACGATCATGGATGCCGGAAGCACGGTCATGCTCGCTTTTGGAGCAGGCAAGGCGGAGGCGATTGCCGCGATGGTGGAGGGCCCTGTGGCGGCCATGGTGCCAGCATCGATTTTGCAGCACCACTCCAATGCCAAGGTGTTCATTGATGAAGGTGCGGCAACCAAGTTGGAGCTGGCGGATTATTACCGCTGGGTCTATGCGGGTAAGCCGGACTGGCAGAAAGATGCCTAGGGAGCACTAGGCAGGTCTTGGAAGGCGGGCCAGTGGAAGGCGGGCCAGTCATTTTGTGTAAAAAAATGGTCATAATGTGCAACAGCTGGGGTGTTGACCCGTCGTATACCCTCTTGTCATGCAGCACATGCGACTCTTTTACACAAAGCTGATCAGCCTATTCCTTCTCACCGCCTCCCTGGATGCCGAACCATTCGGTTTGAGCGCTCCCTCGGATGCACCCGGTTACCCGAGCCGGGCCGCGGACCTTGATGCTCTTCCTGGTTTTCAGAACCCGCCTGCGGGCTACGGCCAAGTTCCGTTCTGGTGGTGGACGGGGGATGACCTCGATGAAGATCGTCTGCTTTGGCAGGTGCGTGAGCTTCATGCAAAGGGAATCAGTGGCGTGCAGGTCAATTACTCACACACGGATTCCCCTGGTTGGCCATCTGACTCCAAGCATCCCGATATTTTCTCCGATGAGTGGTGGAAGTTTTACACCCGCGTTTCCGAGGAATGTGGCAAGCTTGGTATGGGCATCAGCCTGAGCACCTACACTCTCGACTGGGATAACGGTGGCGAGAACCTGTTTAAAAAACTCTTCTACGATAAACCTGAGCTCAATGCCATTGAGCTGATTTCTAACAATCACACTTTCAAGCCGAGTGAGAGTAAAGCCGTGACCTGCATAGATGGTGTCTTTGCGGCTTGGGCTTACCGGGTGGATAATGGGGTGCTCCAGCGCGGTGGCACGGATCTCACCAAGCTGATCAACAAGGGCCAGCTGAGCTGGGAGGCACCTGCTGATTCAGACTGGCAGGTCTGGACTTATGGCGCGCGTCAACACGCGGGCACACTCAACCCGCTTTTGGCTGAATCCGGGGACACGGTCGTGAAGGGCTTCTACCAGCAGTTTGAGGACAACAACAAGGGCTCATCCAAGGGTCTGAACTTCTTCTTTAACGACGAGCTTGAGGTCGGCCTCAAGAAGTTTGCATGGAACAAGGACTTCCACGTCGAGTTTTTCAAACGCAAGGGCTACAATCTCTTTGATGTGCTGCCCGCCATGTGGACGGAGATGGGGGATGTCACCGCCAAGGTGCGCATCGATTACGCGGACCTTCGCATGGCACTCATGGAGGAACGTTACTTTGAGCCAATCTACAACTGGCATACCCAGCGCGGCATTATCTATGGCTGTGACAATCACGGCCGTGGGCTACAGCCGGATGCTTACGGTGACTACTTCCGTGCCACCCGTTGGTATTCTGCTCCGGGCCACGACACGCCAGGTGGCCGCGCTGATGTCACCAAGGGCAAGGTGTCCTCATCCATTGCCAAGCTCTACCAGCGCCCGCGCGTCTGGCTAGAAGCCTATCACTC
>JBDQHQ010000085.1:0-8432 GCA_040264795.1 Akkermansiaceae bacterium
CGTTATGCGAATTATGAAAACCTTTAACTGCTCGTTTATCTGTTTTGCTGTTTTAATTTTGACAGACCTCAGATTACTCGCCAGCAATCGTTAATTCAGCCCCTCCGAACAAGCCGGCGCCAGGCCTCTACGTTCTGCGTATAATTACCCAATGAAGCCCCCACTCAAAATTAACTTGATTTTAGGGGTAGCTGCCATGGCTGTGGCAGGGTCATTGGTGGTGGCGTTTGCCAAGGTAGAGAATGACTTCTTTCAGTTCTGTACGACGAAGGCCTATGGCTGGCCAGCGCCGTGGAAGATTGATTACTGCGAATGTGTGGGATCTAAGACGACGTTTCCTACGACCAGTAAGGTTGTGAATTTTTCGATGATTGTGGGGAGCGGAATTGCTGGATTTGCGCTATGCGGTGGTATTTCCATGCTGCGGAACCGCCAAAACAAGTCACTGTAGGCAACGGCACTAGTTCACTTCGCTCTGGCAGCCTTTAGCCCGCCGTGCCACACTTTAAATGTTCTACTAATAAAATGAGTGAATGGATCACAACCATGACAGGGGGTATCTTTCCCTGTTTTCTTGTTCCCCGAACCCGTTTTATCTTCAAGACTCACCACCAAACATCCAGATGAACATCCAACAAATACCGCTCCTGACCCTGATCACCATTGCCGCCTGCACCCTCGTCTCCCTGGCTGAGGAACCGGCTCCCGAGAAGGGCTTCGACAAGAAGCTCTCCTTGCAAGGTCTCACCTTCCATGTGAAGTGCCCAAACCAAGGCTCCTTGAACAAACTCACCATTACCCCCGCTGGATTAGAAGGGGAGAACAATGCCATCGTGATTGAGGTGGACGGCTCGGTGACCGATGCGGAAGTAGGGGATCTGGATGCGAACGGGTTTCCGGAAATCTATGTCTACGTCTCCTTGGACGGAAGCGGGAGTTATGGCTCTTTGGTCGCCTACGCAGCCAACCAGAAGAAGTCACTGACCGAGATTTTCCTGCCCGATCTGGGCGAGGACAAAGCAAACTCAAAAGGCTACATGGGCCACGACCAGTTCGCCGTCGGAGAGGGATCCCTGCTGCGCCGCTTCCCACTCTACAAGCTTGGCGACTCCAACGCCAAACCCACCGGCAAGACCCGCCAGTTACAATACAAGCTCATGGCAGGGGAAGCCGGTTGGCTACTCAAGATCGATAAGGTTATCGAGTATTGATGGCATGTTTGGACGGGCAAAAGCTATCATCCATCCTGACAGATCTTAGTATAACGATTCTGTTACCGGATGAGGCTACTATGAAGACAAGGGAAAGCGCCTGCTACTTCCCTTGCACACTGCCTGCCACCATTACGCTGGCTATCCTCAGGCGTTCGGCAATAATAAATGAAACCATCAATAAATGAAACCATCAGATTTACATCAACACTTAGCCAGTGATCAGGAAATCTTTCTTTGTGATGTGAGAACAAAAATGGAATTTGATTCCATTCACCTCACGCAGGCTAAACACGTTCCACTCGATGCAATCAAAGGTAAGATCAATGAGAAGCAATTTCCTGATGACAGACTGATTGTTTTTATCTGTAAGTCAGGCGCACGCTCTGAGAAAGCCGTGCAGCTTCTAAAAGCAGCTGGATACAACAATTTAGATTTTGTGGAAGGCGGAACAGATCAATGTCATAAGGAAGGTCTGGATGTCATAGAAGGCAGGAAACGGATATCCTTGGAGCGGCAGGTTAGAATCGCTGCAGGAACTTTGGTTTTGGTGGGAGTTGCACTAGCACTATCCATAGATATCTTGTTCATTGTTATCTCAGCTTTCGTAGGAGCTGGATTGGTATTTGCCGGGCTGACAGACACCTGTGGAATGGGGTTGCTTTTAGCCAAGGCCCCCTGGAACAAATAAAGCCACACACGCCGCTGCAGACAAATTGCTGAAGCGTCGAGCTGTTAGGCCTGATAACCATCTGATTCATCAACCTCTTCCTCAGAGCAGCGGTGGCTGTGACGTTCACTTTATTAGAATGAAATTATATCTCGTTGCTCTCCTTCTGGGATTTGGTGCTTTGCTAAGCGTTGCAGAAGGGCGTACATGGACCAGTGCCGATGGCAGTAAAACCTTCGAAGGCAAGCTGCAATCCTATGACGCAGCCAGCGGGAAAGTCAGCGTGAATCTCCGAAACGGCAAACGGATGAGCTTTAATCAGAACAGGCTCTCAGAGGACGACATCGCTTGGCTAAAGAAGAATGGCGGACGATCCGGCGCGAGCTCCATCAAAATTGGTGACCTGCCTGATGAATTGCCCGATCCCGATGGTGAGGAGTCGGACATGAGAAAGCCGGTCCAGATTTACATCCTCATGGGGCAGTCGAACATGCTCGGCTTTGGAAAGCCCTCAACTCTCAAAGGCATAGCCCCGGAGAAATACCCTTATCTCGTGGATGATGCGGGCGAATGGACAGTGCGCAAGGATGTCCGCAACGTAAGGGTAATGTGTTCCGGAAACACTCCTGCCAAAGATTACACGAATGACTGGATGACGATCCAGGGCAACATCGGTCCCGAAATCGGGATCGGTCATCATCTTGGCCATGTTACCGACGCACCGGTTCTAATACTCAAAAGCTGTATCGGCAACCGCAGTCTCGGATGGGATTTGTTGCCTCCCGGAAGCGAGCCATATGAGTATGGTGAAAAAACACAGCCCGGTTACCGCGGTACTCCGGATGATCCTGGAGGCGATACCGGGGGCGACATGTCTCAAGGGTGGTATGCCGGTTGCCAGTATGATGGTGATGTGGCCGCGGCCAAGAGAGTGCTGGAAAATCTCGACGATTATTACCCTGGCGCCAAGGATTCCGAGGTCGCCGGATTCTTCTGGTGGCAGGGTGACAAGGATATGCGCAACCCCGCCCATTTCGAGATGTATGAGAAGAATCTGATCCAACTCATCAAGGCTTTACGCAAAGATTTTGATTGTCCCGATGCGAAGTTTGTCAGTGCCTCCCTCGGCCAGACCAAAGAGGGCTCAAAGGGTGGTGACGGAGTGATCCTTGACGCCATGAAGGCTGTCGCGAAAAGCAGCGATCCCGAGCTCAAGGGCAAGGTGGGGTTCGTTTACAGTCATCCGCTTTCCATGGGTGGAAGTTCAAGCGGTCACTACGGTGGCAACCCAGAGACCTACATGAACGTCGGCGAGGCGATGGGTAAGGCGATGGTCAAACTGCTACAGGGCAAGTAACGGCCAAGTTTTGATTAGGCTTTAACTATCCAACACCAAGCAGACTGTGGGATCAAAGCTTTACTGGCTAACAAACTTACCTAAGTAAATTCTCATACCAGACAACATTCTTAGAGCCGCGCCCAGCGTTCAATAGGTCCTGGTCACCATCGCCATCCATGTCGATAGAGCGCAGGTCATAGCTTTGTTGTGCTTCATCAAGGGTGTGGATCGTGAAGTTACCTTTGCCGTCGTTTTCGTACCAGCGCACCCATTCACTTTCAAAGCCACAGCTTGCGATATCGATGTCTCCGTCTTGATCATGATCTGCAACGGTGAGGCTGTGGGGCTGTTTGATTTCCAAATCGATCTCGTGGATTTTCCAACTCGGATTTTCAAACCACAGAACTCCAACGCCATGCCCCCGGCTTGCAACCCAGTCGATTTTGCCATCGCCATTGACATCAGTGCCAAGAATGTTCGTCGCGCCCAGGTGATCTTCAGCTAAGACGATTTTCTTCCACGGCTCTTTGACCTTTTCTCTGCCTGGGTTTTTCCAGTACGCAAACCAGTTGCCGTCATCAAACGGTTTGCCCTTTGCGCCAACGGCGATTTCTTTCCAGCCGTCTCCATCGATATCGGCGGCACTCATATAATGACTGCCTCCGCGGGCGTCGCCATCAGCAAAGATATAGCGCTGCCACTTGTCTGCGGCATGCACATTCTCCGGCACACTGAACCAAGCCATGGAGTCGGCGATGCCTTCGTCCGGCAGGAAATTATTGATCACGAGGTCTAGTCTACCGTCATTGTCGATGTCTGATGTCAGGAGGCAGTGAATCCCGGTGATTTCCGGATCGATGATGCGTCGTTTCCAAGGTCCGCCATCAAAGTCAGAGGGCCCCGGGTTTTCTAGCCAGAAGGGGTGCTCATGTGCCAATGATCCTGCCCAATCAAGGTCGCCGTCGTTGTCCACGTCGATGATCGTACTGTGAATGCAACCAGCCCCTGCGTTCTCAAACTGATACAATAGAATCTCCTGCTTCCAGTCTGGTGCCATGAACAAGCTGACCTTGCCGTTAAAACTGGCAATCACATCTTGCTTGCCGTCCTTGTTCACATCGATGGCGACGGCGGAGTTGCAGTGACCTTGTTCCATAACAAGGTGCTTTTTCCATTTAGTTTGCGCGCCTATGTGGCTGGAAGCCATGATGATGCAAAAGGAAATGAGAGTTCCATGTTCAGATGCAAGGGCTGTGATTCTCATGTGCCGAGACTAGCGAAGTGGGAAGGTAGTCGAAAGCTGGAATTTGAGCTTTGTGGGTAGCAGATTATTCATTTTTAAGTAGCTGGCCGTTTGATAGGATGTAAGTTCACCGAGTAGGTGACTGTATGTATGGGCAGCACAGGCAAAGCCCAGCCAGCCCGAGTCAGGAATTACCAACATGCAACAAACCACAAAACCAATAACAATGGTGCGTTTTTCAGTATTCAATAGCCTCTTGGTCTCTCTATCTTTTTGGGCCGCAGCTGCTACTGCGGCTGAACCAGCCAAAACAGACAAGGTGTTCTCGATAGCGGCAGTTGCCGACATTCAATACGCGGATACAGATCCTCGGGGTGCGCGTGAGCCGAGGGAGGGAATCGCGCGCATCAAAAATGCCATTTCACATTGGAACCAACGAGACCTCGACTGGGGCGTGGTGCTGGGCGACATCATTGACTGGGATGACATTGACTACGGAAAATTTCCCAAAGAAACGATCGAGAAAGAGCCAAAGCGTTGGCAGCATACCCGTGATATCCTTGCAGCATGGGATACTCTCAAGGTGCCTAATTATAAGGTGCTCGGGAATCATGATTATTATGTGCCATACAAAGATGCGGATGGGCTGAGCAAGCCGGCGAGTGTTTTTCGTGCATTTGGATTCAAAGACAAGGCTTACTATGAATTTGCCCACAAGGGATACCGCTTCATCGTGCTGGATGGCGACATGAGTCATCTTAATTACGACATTGAGAGCGAGGAATACAAAGTGGCCAAAGCGCATTACGATTCCCTGAAAGGTCCTGCCAGAGGCATCTGGAGTGCTGGCATTTCTGAGAAGCAGATGGACTGGCTAAGGGGGTTGTTGGCGGACGCCCTCAAGAAAAAAGAGCCAACGGTGATTATGTGTCACTACCCAATGCATCAACCCTATGGCAACCATACCCTTTTTAACGCCGTGGAGATGACGACCCTTTTAAATAGCTTTCCCAATGTAGTGATGTGGCTCAATGGGCACAATCACGCGGGCGGATATGCCAATATCGAGGGCCGTCATCACCTCAATCTCAAGGGCATGCAAAACGGGGCTGCGAACTGGTACCAGATTGATTTTGGTAGTGAGAGTATCACCGTTTATCAGGCAGAGGATTTGGAGAAACCGAAGTATGAATTAAAACTCCGCTGGCCTCTGAACAAAGACCTGCAAAGCCAAGGCGAGGGCAAAGAGTGAAAGCTGTAAGAAGATCCAAGCTCAGCCTGACCCATGCGCTCATCGGGTTCGGGTTTTTTCATGCCGGCAACTTGGTGGCAGAAAACATGGTGGTCCGGCAATTTGCCATCAAAGCTAACCAAGGAGCTGCCGTTGATCGGGGTTACCTTTACGCTATCAGCAACACTCGCATTGAAAAGTGTGACAAGCAAAGCGGTAAAGTGGTGGCAGCATGGCAGGCGAACAGGAAGCTGGCAGCGCAAAAGCACTTCAAGCATTTGAACAGCGGTATGGTTTTTGAGGGCAGACTTTACTGTGCTCATTCACGTTTCCCCATCGCCAAGAATGATTGTAGCGTTGAAATTTTTGATGTGGCGGGGGAGGGGGTGAAGCATGTGGAGACAATGATCATGCCGGCGAAGTACGGATCATTGACCTGGATTGACCGGCGGGCTGATGGCACGTGGTGGATGTGCTATGCGGTCTATGGCAAAAAGAACAACAGCGAGACCCGGCTCATCCAATACAGCTATAAGGATGGCAAGTTCACCGAGCAGGCCAGCTATAACTTCCCCGCTGAGGTGGTGAGCAAGTGGGGATCAATGAGCTGCTCCGGAGGATCCTGGGGCCCCGACGGCCTGCTCTACACCACCGGGCATGATCACGCGGAGGCCTATGTGCTTGAACCAGGCCCAAGTAGCAAACTGAAGCATGTCCGCACTGAAAAAAACATGGGGTTTTATGGCCAGGGCATTGCTTGGGATCGTTTTGCAGAAGCACCTGTGCTGTGGGGTATTGTGAAAAATAAAATAGTGGGTTCCACCAGGCTTGATGTAATAAAATAGGGCGTAAGTACGTAACCCGCAGATGCAGCCCAAAAGGTGCTGCGACCAAAAAAAGATCATGATCCATGCACTCAAAAAATTCACCCTCCTTTGTTGCCTGGCACCAGCATTGATCAAGGTCTCAACCGCGGCAGAGCGCCCGAACATCGTTTTCATTCTCAGCGATGATCAGGCGTGGACGGACTACGGTTTTATGGGCCATCCGGAGATCAGGACGCCACACTTGGACAAGCTGGCGGATCGTAGCGTGGTCTTTGGCCGTGGTTATGTCGCTGCCCCCCTGTGCCGTCCTTCATTGGCATCGATGGTAACAGGTATTTATCCTTTTGAGCACGGCATCACCGGCAACGATGTCGACGGGAAAAATCAGCGTGCTGAGCTGGATGTGCCGATGCAGGAGGCCTTCCACAAGCACCCGAGTTTCATCAAAACGCTCACAGCCAATGGCTACCTCACGCACCAGTCCGGCAAGTGGTGGGAGGGGTCTTTTGAGGACGGTGGCTTTACTCATGGCATGACCCACGGTGACCCCAAGCGCGGTGGGCGGCATGGTGATGTTGGCTTAAAAATCGGGAGGGAGGGCTTTAAGCCGATCATCGATTTTGTCGATATGGCAGTAGAAAAGAAGAAGCCCTTCCTGCTCTGGTATGCGCCTTTCTTACCGCATACCCCGCACAATCCTCCACAAAGGCTCTTGAAAAAATACAGCAAGCCGGGGCGTGCCTTGGATGTTGCCAGATATTACGCGATGTGTGAGTGGTTTGACGAAACCTGCGGAGAGCTGTTAGAAATTCTTGAGAAGCGTGGCCTGGCTGAGAATACGGTCGTGCTCTACATTTGTGACAACGGCTGGGCGGCTCCTAGCAGCAATGCCGATGACCCGAATCAGAAGCTGTGGGGTGGCTACGCGCAACGATCCAAAAGCAGCCCTGATGAAAATGGGATCCGCACACCCATTATGGTCTCATGGCCGAGCAAGGTGAAGCCGGAGCGCTCTCCGAACTTTGCCCATGCCATTGACTTGTTTCCCACCATTGCCGCTGCTGCGGGTATTGAGGCACCAGAAAGTCTGCCGGGAATTGATCTGCTTGATGAGAAAGCTCGCAAGGAACGCAAGGCAGTATTCGGCGTGTGCCATGCTACCCACAACATGACTCCTGGAAACCCTGATGGCACGCTGCAGTATCTCTGGTGCGTCGAGGGAGATTGGAAACTACTCTTGCGCTATCATGGCAAAGACACCAGCCACTACCACAAGCTGCACGTATGGGACACAGCACCAGTGCGGCTCTATAACCTCAAGGACGATCCTCACGAGAAAAATGAGTTATCTGCCGAGCATCCGGAAGTCGTGCAGCGCATGACCAAGGCGATCCAGGCATGGCACCCGGTGAAGACGGGCAAAGCAAAAAAGTAGCGCATCACGCGCCTAGGAATCTTGGTAAAACTCATTCAAAAAAAGCCCTGCTATATCAGCAGGGCTTTTTTGTTGGATGATTGAAATGGCAGTCGCCTTAGAGAGCGGCAATGCGCCTGCAGACTTCCTCGACATTCTCACGGGTATTGAAAGAGGAGATGCGGAAGTAGCCTTCACCTGCAGCACCGAATCCGGCACCTGGAGTGATGACCACTTGAGCTTCCTCGAGCATCTTGTCGAACATGCCCCAGGAGTCGACACCCTCCGGGCACTGGACCCAGACGTAGGGAGCATTTTCACCACCGAAGACGGTGAGGCCAGCATCTTGACAAGCCTTGCGCAGCAGTGCGGCATTGCCCATATAGTGATCGATCAGCGCGCTTACCTGTGCTTTGCCCTCGGGTGAGAACACGGCAGCAGCACCGCGCTGCACGGGATAGGAGGCACCATTGAACTTGGTGGCGTGGCGGCGGTTC
>JBDQHQ010000086.1:0-8337 GCA_040264795.1 Akkermansiaceae bacterium
AGCCCGGTAGGCCTCCTGAGGTTGAACACAGCGAGCGATGAGGACGATCATGGCACTGGTGATGGCAAGTTGAACAATGGGAATGGCTGGGACACCGAGACGTCCTCCGAGAGCCCCCATGACCATGAATAAGAGCAGTGCGGCAATAGCGATGGGTGCTTTGCGTGGCCGATGCATGGTGGTCTCAGGCTCACTCAGGTTGATAAAGTCACGCCGCTGAAACAGGCTGTGCATTTTATCAGCAGGACCCTGGACGAGCAGGGTGTCACCAAAGGCTAGTTTTTCGTCTTCAAATCGATCCTGAAGTGATCTGCCACGACGGTGAACGGCTAGAATCAGAACGCCAAAGCGCTGGCGAAAGCCCAGCTCTTTGAGGCTTTTACCCGTCATGGTGGACTCAGGCCCAATAATGCCCTCCATGAGTAAAGCGCTCTCTGTGCGGATATCCTCCAAGCCAGCGGCAGCATCACCTCTGACATCAATGCCCTCAGTCTGGGAGATGCCAACAACACCCTCCAGGTCTCCTTTGAAAACGATCTCATCACCCGCTTCGAAAATAATCTCGTTGAGTGGTTGTTGCACTCTTCGGTTGTCACGTGAAATTTCCAGAACGCGCGCTTTCCGCATGTTGGCGAGCGGTGAATCAGCAAAGTTAACACCATCAAGTTCACTGCCTTTTTTGACAAAAGCGTGGGTGATGAATTCGCGTGAGCTCTGGTTGTCAATCAGGGTGGCCAGTGTGAGACGCTTGGGTAGTAACCTTCTCCCGGCAGTTATCATGTAGATGAACGTGACGGCTACAAAAACAATTCCCAGAGGGGTAACGGAGAACATGCCAAGGCTGTGAATGCCGTGTTTTTGTGCAACACCTACAGCGATCAGATTGGTCGAAGTGCCGATGATGGTCATGGTGCCGCCAACAATGGCTGCGTAGGACAGCGGGATGAGGAATTTTGATGCAATGAAATCGCGCCTGCGGCAGATAGCCAAAACGATGGGGAGAAACACAACTACGACAGGCGTGTTGTTCACGAAGCCCGAGAGTAGGGCGACGAGCGCCATCATAACGACGAGCATTCGAAGAGGGGAATGGCCTGCAATTTTTTCAAACCAATTTCCCAAAGCTTCAATAACACCGGTGCGCTCAAGGCTGGCACTAAGAACAAACATGCAAGCAACCGTGATGGGTGCCGGGTGAGAAAAGACTCTTAGTGCATTTGCCGGGTCATCCGGGTTGACACTTAGAATGCCTGTCATCACACAGACAAGTAGCGCACTGAGGGCTGTTAGCTCAACCGAGAGCCATTCCATCGTGAAGGTGATGAATACGACCAATACCAGAATGGCAAGAAACGCTTGCTGCCATGTCTCAAAGATCCACATAACACAAAGATTAGACTAGCTCTGGCCGGCTTTACCAGAAAACTGTGTGGAAGATTGCCAGTATAAAAACACTAACCAACCCGGAAGACGATTCGAGCCTTGCTGGTATCATAGGGTGACATTTCCATTTTTACTTTGTCTCCTACAACGAGACGAATGAAACGCTTGCGCATTTTACCGGAAATGTGGGCCAGGACTTCGTGGCCACTTGGTAGGGCTACCTTGAACATCGTGCCAGCAAGAACCGAAGTGATCGTGCCCTCAACCTCGACGGCTTTGTCTTCACGGTCATCGTCTTTTCTCTCACGTGGTCCGTAGTTGTGCCTGTTGCGACGACGGCCTCCGCCACCACGTCCGGGTCTTTTAGGTTTTCCTGCGATAATGATACTCCTTTGTTGTTTTGGGGTAAGCTCTGTGCATGGATTACAGCCAGCACAGTAGTGGGGCACATCTTCATGATTTCATGCGATAGCGCAACCTTAAATTCCTAATTCATCAGTGAGAAAGGTGTTTTCTCGTACGATGTCAGGGGTAATTGACAGAAACCATCGTCTTTGACCTCGACTTTTGTGACTTTGCACCTAGTCTTGCACTCCTAGGCCAGTTCTTATCGTGCCCAGTGTTGATGGTAATTCGTCCACTGGCCGAGGTATGAATTCACTTATATCGTTTCAAATCACCTGGCGACAAGACCTCTTCCCGAGGCTACTTGCAAATCTGGTTCCCCGTGCCAATTCCCAGTGGTTTTTGATTCCAGCCAGTAGGTGGTTGGGCATCTTGCAAACTATCTTTCTCCCTCTATTATTGATTATTACCCCCACTACTATTTATGAAAAAATTTTCTGATCTTGGTCTCTGTGCCGAGCTCGTTCGTGCCGTATCCGACAAGGGATACGATGTTCCTTCTCCGATTCAAGCAAAGGCGATTCCAGCTGTGTTGGAGCGGCGTGATGTCATCGCTGCTGCCCAGACCGGCACGGGTAAAACCGCTGGCTTTACCCTGCCAATGATCCAGATACTCAACGAGACAAGCGCCCAAAAGCGTCATCGTGGCAGACCTGTGAGCGCACTTATCTTGACTCCAACGCGAGAGCTGGCAGCCCAAGTCCAGGAAAACATCAAAACGTATGGCATCCACACGCAGCTAAAAAGTGCGGTTGTATTCGGAGGGGTAAAAATCAACCCTCAAATTCGCCAACTCAGAGATGGTGTTGATATTCTGGTGGCCACACCCGGGCGCTTGCTTGATCTCTGTGAGCAGAAGGCCTGTAGGCTCAATGAAGTGCATATGCTCGTTCTGGATGAAGCTGATCGTATGCTGGATATGGGGTTTATTAATGACATTAGGAAGGTGATCAAACTGTTGCCCAAGAGACGTCAAAACCTGTTGTTCTCCGCGACCTTTTCAAAGGAAATACGTTCGATGACACGTGAGCTTTTGGTGAACCCGATCACCATCGACGTAAGTCCTAAAAACACGACTGCAGAGACAGTAACGCAAAGTGCATACCGGTGTGATGCGGGCTCTAAAGCAGCCCTTTGTGTGAAGCTTATCAAAGAGGGTAATTGGGAGCAGGTGCTGGTATTCACTAGGACCAAGCATGGGGCTAACAGGCTCAGTAAAAAGCTCGATCAGGCCGGTATCCAGTCAAGTGCGATTCACGGTGACAAAGCTCAGGGTGCGCGGACGAGGGCCTTGGAGGGATTCAAAGATGGTAAGGTTCGTGTTTTAGTGGCAACTGACATTGCTGCACGCGGGCTCGATATTGCTCAATTACCTCATGTGATTAATTATGAGATCCCCAACATTCCTGAAGATTACGTGCACCGTATCGGCAGGACGGGTAGAGCTGGAAAAGAGGGGGAGGCTTTGTCCTTGGTATGTAATGATGAAAGACCGTTTTTTAGTGCGATCGAGAAATTAACCTCTCAGCGCATAAAGTTATCAGAGATTGAGGGCTTTGAACCTCAACTCTGGCCAAATCGTGCGCCGTCTGCCAGTGAGGTTCAAAAAGCAGCTGCGGAGAGAAAAGCGGCGGCTAATAAAGCTCGTGGACCGAGAAATGCACAGAGGACAAATGGTCCCAAAAGGGCGGCGAAAGCAGGAGGCAAGGCAGCCGCGAGTGCGGGGGAGAGAAGAAGGCGGCGATCCCCCAGGCGCAGGAATCGTTAAGCCTCTGTGGACTTCAGCCAGCAGGCATTGGTTTCCAAACCATTTCAGGCTTTGTTCTCTGGAATGCCTGTCAGCCTAGGTCCTCAACATTTGCATAGAGGGCCCGGATATTGAGTAATGCCTTTTCGAGCAAATCCGCTTCCTCTTGTGTCAGGTTGCCTTGAGTCTTGGCTGCGAGCATTTCCAGTGAGTCCAGGACAGTGGCGGCGGCTTTGAGGTTGACGCTTGTTTCACCCGTGGATGGATTGGGGAGTTGCCCCAGAAATAATCCGGCGTTTTGCGCCTGCAGATAGACAAAGTCGTTGAATCGAGTATCAGGTTTTGGTTGGTTTGCCATTGGTTTGATGGGTTGGGTTAAATCATCTTAATGGATTGCTTATGGGCATACGGTAACGATGACCGGTTGGCTGCTAGCAAAATATTTCGCGGCAGCAGCCTTGATGTCCTCGGACTTGAGTGTGCGGATTTTGTCCGGTGTTTGAAGGTGGTGGTCTGCTTCAAAACCCAACAAACTGTCGATGGCACTGAGCCTTGCCAGCGAACCGGGCTTCTGGTTGGCGAGTGCATGGGAGGCAAGCCAGGTGGTTTTAACACTCTCCAACACTTTGTCGGGTATGCCGTTTTGGGCGATGTTGTTGATTTCCTCAAGCAGATGTTTTTGTGCTGTTTCAAGCTGCTCGGGTGAGGTGCCCAGGTAAAAGGCAAACATGCCTGTGCTTGTGCCGTGAAACTGGGTTGCTGACACATAATAGGCAAGGCCGAGTTCTTCGCGGATCTTGGTGAAAAGAGGGCCGGCCATATCCGTGCAATAGTCATGGATGAGCTCAAGGGCCAGATTGTCCTCGTCATGTGCTGAGGCCCCGATGAACCCAACTGCCAACACCGCCTGTTGTTTGTCGAGATGGAGGTCATGACTACTTGGAGAGGGAATTTCTTGTTGGGGATGGCTGAAGCGCTCACCGCTGGGCAGAGAGCCGAAATGCTTGTTCACTAACTCAAGAGCCAGCTCAGACTCAACATCACCAAAAATGGCAATCACAGAATTCTTCGCGGTGAAGTATTTCTGGTGATGGGCAACAAGAATGTCGCGGTCGAGCTGTGCCAACGAGTCCTCAGTGCCACTTGAACTGAGTCCGTATCCGTCCTCTCCGAACAAGGAGGGGCGCAGCCGCTTGAAGGCGACGGAAAGCGGATCGTTAGCCTGTTCCTGCAAACCTGCGATCATTGCCTTGCGCTCACGCTCAAGAGAGTCCTCAGGAAGCAGAGGGTTGGCAAAAGAGTCGGCAAGAATTTCAAGCATGATATCAAGGTCCGGGCTGAGGCAGGAGCCCGAGCTCAGCGTGGTATTATTGCCGCAGCTCACGCCGAAGCTTGCCCCCATGCTGTCCATCTCATCAGCGATTTGCTGCGCGCTGCGAGTAGTGGTTCCCTTGGTGAGAATTTTGCTCAGCAGGGAGTTGATGCCATTATTTGCCGGAGTTTCGGAGGGTAGCCCGGTCAGGGTGGCAATGGTCATTGAAACCGTGGGTAAGCGTGTGTCTTGCTGGGTGATCAGGGTCAGCCCATTGGCCAGAGTGTGTGTTGTTATTTCTCCACGTTGCCGGGGCTGGGCAGTTGCCAGATCTTTCTCATCGCTTTGCTCAGGATCGAGTGAAGTGACGGTGAGTTTCTTAGGTATGAGGTGAGCGCGCGCGGCACGGGTCAAGTCGTCAGCAGTGACCTTCTCAAGCATCTCAATGTAATCTCGGGTGAAATCCAGATTTCTGGTCTCATGCCAGTTGGAGGCGAGATCGGATGCTCTGCCGGATGCGGTAGTAAGGGTGCGGAATTGACTGACCAACGACATGCGGGTGGCCTTGGTAATTTCTTTGGAGAGGTCCTCGTTTTTGAGTAATTCAATCTCGCCGAGGATGGTCTCTTGCAGCTCGTCTCTCTTGGCGTGATCCGTGATGGCAGATACGGCAAACAATCCGGGGCATTCAGGATCCGTCATGCACCATGCTCCGATGTGATGACAAAGCTCACTCCTCTCACGAATGTTTTGATACAAACGGCTCGAACGCCCGGTGCCAAGTATCATGGCCAGTAGATCAAGTGCTGGAGCGTCAGGGTGGCCCATTGCAGGAATCTGCCAAGCCATGGTGAGCTTGCTTGTAGGAATGGCGAAGGTGTTCCTGCGGAGGCGAAGGCCATGTTGTTGGGGCTCTTTGTAAACTGTTACGGGGTGGGTGAAGCTGCGAGGTATGTCCTGGGTGATTTCTTCTAGAAAAGAGAGCATCTCTTCTTTGATGAAATCACCGGAGATACTCAGAAATGTATTCTCTGTGGTGTAGCGCTCCTTGTGGTAGTTGAGCATGTCATCATGGCTGAGCTGGTTGAAGAGCTCCATGTGGCCGATAACAGGATGGCGGCGGGCATCGTGAGCATAGGCCGTGGAATAGAGTAGGCGGCCGTTTCTGTCATCCGGGTCATCCATGCCCATGTCAATTTCACGGCGGATGACCCCTTTTTCCTTTTCAAACTCATCAATGGGGAAGCTTGGTTTGAACACCATTTCAGTGAGTATTTTGAGAAAGGTGTCAGCACTTTCTGAAGGGCCGTCAATGTAGTAAACTGTGCGGTCAAAGGTGGTGTAAGCATTCCACTCCCCGCCCGCAGCTTGCACCGTATCTGAGATTTCTGTGCCGTCATAGTTCTCCGTGCCCTTGAAAACCATGTGCTCGAGGAGATGGGAAAGTCCTGCTCCCAGATGATCGCCCTCGTGAATACTTCCCGTCTCCACCCAAGCCTGTGTGCTGATGACAGGTGCCGAGCAATCAGCATCGAGAAGAACCGTAAGGCCATTTTCGAGGACATGGCTGGTAGCTTTGGTAGCAGGGAATTGCATGGCGAAAACTTGGGTGTATAGCACCTTATATGCAAGGATGGAATGCGGGCTTGGCCATAGGCTCCTGACCAGAATTTAGTTGCAAGATTATGGATTAAAACATAAGGTAATGCTTATCTGCTGTGTGCGACCGCTAATGGTAGTACGCCCGAACCGATAGACTATACCTGGGGGCGGCCCCTACGATCTGATGTCATGCCTTTTCAGGAAGACAAAGGAGCGGAGGATGTCCCCAACCTATTGAGTGCACGGAATCGTGGCTCATACACCATGGACGGCACAGCGGATTCTTTTTTTCAAGTTAAGCTTGAATGCCACCGCCGATCTCGATCAGTGGTGGCATTTTTTTGTGGTAAAAAACGGTGTTATTCACCTGCGATCTGTGGACAATGTGCCCCGTGCCCGATGAAGTAACCAGCAAGTCTGCAAGAGCAGCTACGGTCAAGACTGAGATTTTGGGGCTGAATGATCAACCATTCAGCCTCAAGTGTGGTGATGTTTTGCCTGAAATCGAGGTTGCTTATCAAACTTGGGGGTCGCTCAATGAGGATGGGTCCAATGCTATTCTTCTCTCCCACGCTTTATCCGGTTCTCATCATGCAAGTGGCTACAACCCCGATCTTCCCGAGGCGGGGGATTTGTGGAAAGAAGAACTATACGCTGGTTGGTGGGATGAATTTATGGGGCCAGGCAAGGCACTGGACACTGACGAGTATTTCATCGTCTGCGCCAATTATCTAGGGGGCTGCTATGGCACTACAGGCCCAAGGTCCATCAACCCTGCAAGTGGTAAGCCCTATGGTTCCAAGTTTCCTCAGCTATCGGTCTCCGATCAGGTCAAGATGCAAGCTGCGTTGATCGACGCACTTGGGATCAGTAAGTTGCGCGCGGTGGTCGGCCCTTCGGTGGGTGGGTTAGTGGCATTGTCATTTGCAGCTACTTATCCCGACAGGGTTAAAACGGTGATTCCGATTGCCAGCGGATTAAAAACCACGGTGTTGAACCGTCTCATTCTGTTCGAACAGATTCTGGCCATTGAAAACGACCCTTATTTCAATGGTGGCGATTATTACGACGGACCTCACCCTGATTACGGTTTGGCTCTGGCGAGAATGATCTCACACAAGACGTTCGTACATTTGGATGCCATCGAGAACCGTGCACGCAGAGAAGTGCGGCAGGACAATGAGGCGCTCGCATGGTACAAGGTTCAGGACACTTTCCAGAGTTATATGCTTCACCAAGGTAAAAAATTCGTGAAGCGTTTTGATGCCAATACCTACCTGCGGATCATTGATATGTGGTCTCGTTACGATGCCTGCAAGGAAGCAGGGGTTGGCTCTGTTCAAGAGCTCTTCAAAAAATGTGCAGATCATGATCAGGAATTTCTGGTCTTCAGTATCGACTCTGATTTTTGCTTCTACCCTGAGGAGCAAGCCGAAATTGTAGCTGGCCTCGAAGCTGCAGGCATTGATACCATGCACATTACGGTGCATTCCGACAAGGGGCACGACTCGTTCTTGTTAGAGCCTGCGCTTTATACGCCCCATATCAAATACGCGCTCTCCAAGTAGCTAGGGGGTCTTCTTGCATCTTGAGTTCAGCCATCAAGACGGTGGGCGACTCATGTTTCATTGCTTAACGGTTTGATCTGGGCTGCCTGCATTGAGGTATTAGTGCTATTTTTTGGCGTTTCATCATTGCATTTCGTTCTCAATGATATGTAATGATATTGGTTAAATTTGTTTAATACGATGCAGGCTACACTTCACGAACCCGAAATTTCTCAGGACTGCGCACCATTAACCGATGGTAGGGGGCTCGGTGATTGTCTTGTGGCAAATCATAAGCTTCGGGAATTAATGACCACCGAGCTGTCTCAAGCAGGCTTTGG
>JBDQHQ010000087.1:0-8327 GCA_040264795.1 Akkermansiaceae bacterium
GTTCAGGCTTTCTTGGCTTCTTGCCACTTGGCTTCCATTTCATCAAGGCCGGCTGACTCCAGGTTAGAGCCACTTTTCTGAAGGGCCTCATCCATCTCAGCAAAGCGTTTCTCGAATTTCACATTGGTGAGCTCCAGCAAGACCTCGGGATCCAGCCCGTGTCTGCGCGCTAGATTGATCACTGAGAATAGCAAGTCCCCAATCTCCTCACCCAGTTTACCCTCCTTAGTTGCTGACAACTCTGCCTCCACTTCCTCAAGCTCTTCGCGAATTTTGGCGATGACGCCTTGATCGTCCGGCCAGTCAAATCCTGTTTTGGCAGCTTTTTTCTGAAGCTTGGCAGCACGCAACATAGCGGGCAAGCCCTTGCCCACCCCAAGTAGGTAGGGTTGCTCTTCGTCACCTTTCTCCTGGCGCTTAATGGCATCCCACTGGTTGAGCACACCATCGGTGTTGTCTATCTGGCTGTCACCATAAACATGAGGATGGCGCCTAACGAGTTTGTCAGAAACCACTCTGGCGACATCATCAAAATCATAGCGCCCTGCTTCCTCGGCCAACTCACTGTGAAAGACCACCTGGAGTAACAAATCCCCTAGCTCTTCTTTGAGATGAATCCAGTCCTCACGTTGGATGGCATCCACTGTTTCATAGGTTTCCTCGATGAGATTGGACAGTATGCTCTGATGTGTCTGCTCCGCATCCCATGGACAGCCGCCGGGTGCACGTAATCGGTGCATAATGGCACGCAGCCGTATCATCTGCCGGTCTTGCTCAGGGCATTCGATCATTTCAGCGTCCGTCATCATTTTCATATCGTGCATGGTTATTAACTCCATAGCTCAGCGCTCGGCGACTTTCTTGAGAACATCACGCTCTTCCTGGGTCAGACTTTGCAGGCCCTCACGGCTCACTTTATCGAGAATACGGTCTACTTCGGTATCATCGAGATTGATGTTAATACGAGGACCTAACTTTCTCTCACGAAGTATGGTGGCATCGACCACCCGGCGTTTTTTAGAGATCACGGCATCGTTGGAGATGAACGAGAGCCATTGTGGATTTCTCATCAGGATAAAGCCCAGAATTGCACCTCCCAAGTGCCCTGCTTCACCACCCGCATTATTGAGATTAAAAACGATAACCACCACGCTAATACCCAATGCCAGCACCGCAAAAGTGCGCATCGTCATGGGTATGAAGAAAAATAACAACACCCGTAAATTAGGTGCAATGACCGCCACGCATGCAAGAATGCCAAAAATACCGGCGGAGGCACCGACCATGGGTTGATAGGAAGCAGCAATAGTTTCGCCCCCTCCTATGGGTATGGGCGCTGAACCAAACCAGCCCGCAGAGAAAAGCAAAACATAGAGCAGGGCACCCGAAGTGCCGGTGGCCAAGTAGTAAAACAAAAATCTGCGGCTCCCCCACCAACGCTCGCAGAAGTGCCCGAAGAAAAACAAGCCCAGCATATTAACCAGTAAATGATGCCCATTGGCGTGCAAAAACTGGAAACTTATAAAACGCCAAAGCTCAAACTGCTCCACCGCAAGAGCCACACTGAAGTGGCCCCAGCCCCACAGCATGGAGCGCTGGGTTTGCGGTGCTGAGTTGGTAACCATGTCCAACAACCACACGGCCACATTGATGATTAACAACCACTTAACCACCGGGCTGTTGCTAAGTCGAGACGGAGCTCCTATACCATCACCATAGGCTTGGCGCGGAGGTAGTTGCTGGTATTGCCGGTCGGATATTCCCATAAAAAGAGCAAGCTTGGAGCCCGAAAATCCTCGGGCATGACCATCGATAGCATGGCACAGGCCACCCCGCAAGGCACTGCCATATCTTTCTTTGCTATGTTCCTTTCCTGCGAGGTTACTACTTGCCTGATCGGGCATGCTTCTGCATCATCATCGCATGTCAGGCAGCGCCAACTTCAAGCAATACCTCTGGCCCATCGCCATGACATTGTTAGGCCTCCTTGCCTGCTATAATGTGATTCCCAGAGAAATACAGGCTGTCAATGAACACATCCTGGGGTTCCCTGACACGGACATCGCAGGCCACCGGCTGCGCCCCTATTTACTCGGCCTTCTTTGCTTGCTGCCGGCAATCGGGGCATGGATTTACCGCTTTTCGAGTTGCTTGGACCGCTACATGGCAAGGCAGTTTCTGGGTTCGTTTACTCTCTGCATGGGGGCTTTGTTGGTAGTGATGATACTCACCGACCTGCAGAACAATATGTCGGACTTCAACGAGGCCAGCAGCACGATAGGTGTTATGATGAGCTACTACGGGATATTTATTCCTGCGATGTTTGTTTTTATTCTGCCTTATGTCTTGTTGCTATCCCTACTCTACTGCCTTGGAAAAATGTCACGGCATCAGGAAATTGTTGCCATGATCCAAACAGGGCGTGGAGTATTCAGGGTAGTCATGCCCTTGTTCCTGACGGGTGTTTTCAGCTCCGTAATCTGCCTGATTTTCAATTACCACTGGGGGCCTTGGGCAGAGGGCAACAAGGATATTATCATTGATATCGCCAAAGACGGTGAAGCGGAGCGAGCGCGCTCTGTTCTCTACCGGGACAGCAAGTCCAGAAGAGTCTGGCTGGTGGGTTCGTTCCCCTATCGTTTTGAGCAAACAGGTGTTCTCCGCAATGTCACGGTCCATTCCTTCAATGAAGGCAAGCACCCAACCACCAAACTCGAAGCCGATGAAGCACAATGGTCCCGAAAGACCAAGAGCTGGACCTTTACCAATCCCCAGCTCATTGACTTACAGGCAGTCCCCGTACCGGTTAAAATCAAAACCGAAGACAGGATCACCCGCGATTGGCATGAAACCCCATGGCAAATCGTCAAACCAGGACTTGATCAAAGCCATTTGGGAATTCCGGAACTCAACAGTTGGCTGAAAGCACATGAGGGAGTTCAATGGGCAAACCGACTTCCCTACATCACCCAATGGCACTACCGCATCGCCCAGCCTGTGATTTGTCTGGTGACCATCCTGCTAGCGGCGCCTCTTGGAATCGTCTTCAGCAGGCGTGGATTGGGTGGAGGTGTATCCATCGCTCTGTTTTTATCTGCCGGCATGCTATTCTCATCGAGCTTTTTTCTCACCTTTGGGGAGGCAGGACATATGCCACCCATTCTCGCAGCTTGGGCTACAAACATCGTCTTTGCTCTCGTTGCGCTCTATCTTTTCAATCGTCGCATTACCGGTCGCCCCATCTATGATAGTGTCAAAAAACTCTTTCCCGGGGGCAGTTAAATGGCATGTTTTTACCCAAATAGCTCAAATCAGGGCTATTTTTCACCTCTTTCAGCTTGACCGTCGGCACACTGCCCCCTAGTTTCCGCCTCCCCGTCGCCAGCTTAGACCAAGCGGACCATCGACAATATCCGCTTAAGCGACTGATCAGAAATCAGTTTGAACACGGGCCAACAACACTATCCAATCCGATTTATGAGAGGTATCGATATCCAAAAAGGTGAGCCCGTTGACCGCGCCCTCAAGCGCTTAAAGTCCATGCTCGACTCCGAGGGAATTCTCGAAGAAATGCGCCGTCGTCGTGCATTCGAGACTGTGACCCAGCGCAAACAGCGTAAAGAGCGCACCGCTTCCAAGCGCCACGCCATTCGCTGGCGTTTCCAAAGGGACAAAGCGACCGAAGAAGAAGGCGCTTAAGTTCCACACCAAGCAGCCCTACTTGAGCTGCGATTCAATCTTTTAAGATAAAGACACTCCACAATGGAGTGTCTTTTTTTATGGCATCTTTGTTTTTCCTCTATTTTTCTATTGTCAAGGTCGCCACTGGGAATTACACCCCTCCCGCACCTGCAACTGCAGCGTGCACACCCAATAAGGCTCCATAGCTCAGTTGGTAGAGCAGAGGATTGAAAATCCTTGTGTCCCTGGTTCGATCCCGGGTGGAGCCACCACTTTAATTAAGCCGTTGTCCCATGAGGACAATGGCTTTTTTATGGGGCTCATGAAAACTTAAAGCTCACGGAGCTGCGTGATAGGCAGGAATATTGACAGCCAGCAGGAATCGTCTATCAGTAGCGTGGTAATGAACCCAAACAGCCTGTCTCATGATCCTGTAGTAATTGTTGGAGCAGGACTCAGTGGTCTTACGTGTGCCCTAAGGCTTCATGAGGCCGGTGTTGCTGTGCATGTTATTGAGGCCAGTGATGGCGTTGGCGGCCGGGTCCGCACGGACCATGTAGACGGCTTCCTCTTGGATCGAGGTTTCCAAGTTTACCTGAGTGCTTATCCTCGTGCCGGCGACCTACTCGATATCGATGCCTTGGATCTGCACTGCTTTGAGCCAGGGGCTATCGTGTATGATGGCGCGGCCCTGGTTCGAGTGATGGATGTCTTCAGAAGGCCCAAGTATCTTATCAGCAGCGCTTTTTCATCCATAGGCAATCTTCGTGACAAGATTCGTGTAGCTTTACTTAGGTTTCAGACCCTCGGTACGTCGGAGCAGAAAATACAGCGTCATCCTGACCAATCGACTGAAATGTTCCTGAGGAACTTTGGTTTCAGTGAAAAAATCATCAATGGATTCTTCAGATGCTTTTATGGTGGCATTTTTCTAGAGAATGAACTCCGCACCTCCAGCCGGATGTTTGAGTTTACCTTCAAGATGTTTAGCCAAGGCAGCGCCACACTCCCTGCCCGGGGTATGGGCAGCATTGCGTTGCAGCTTGCCCGAAGACTGCCTCCGGAAACCATACGGATCAACTCGCCGGTGGATTCAGTGACCAGTTCATCGGTCACACTGGCTGATGGAACTATCGTCGGCGCCAGCCATGTAGTCATTGCTACTCAAGCTTCACAGACCTCGAGCTTGGTTCCCGCCTTTGCCACCAGAGCTCCCGACTGGCGCTCAGTAACCAACGTTTATTATTCGGCAGATCAATCTCCTCTCAACGAGGCCATCATTGCCCTCAATGGCAGCAGCAAGGGCATGGTGAACAATGTCTGCGTCCCATCTGATGTCAGCCCACTTTATGCTCCTGAGGGAAAATCTCTCATTTCTGTATCCTTACTGGGAATACACAGGGAAGAGGATATTCCTGAAAAAGTCAGAGAAGAACTCGCTGCATGGTTCGGCAAAGAGACCCTCCAATGGGAACACCTCAGAACTGACATCATCAAGCACGCCCTACCTGAGCAGCTACCTGACAACAACAAGACCAATCAGCAGGGCTACCTTCAATTAGATGACCTTACCATCTGCGGTGACCACGCCACGAGCGCCTCAATCGAAGGAGCCATCATTTCTGGCAATCAAGCAGCGGCTGCGATCTTGGCCTCGATGAGTCAATAACTGTTACACAAGACCTCATTAAAGAGTTTGCCCACCACCATATCTTGGTAATCTACAGGCGTGATTATTCATGCATCTGATATCGAAAACATGGAAAAACTGGAGAGAGTTCAGTTTGCGACTACGTTACCGGGCCCCAAGCCTATCTGTTTGGTTGGCACCCGCTCCAGAGAGGGTGTTGCCAATCTCGCGCCCTTCTCGAGCATCACTCATCTTGGTTCCTATCCACTACTCATTGGCATGGTCACGCGACCAGATGTTGTAGAGCGAAATACGCTGCAAAACATCATCCATACCCAGTCATGGACCTTGAATCACGTTACTCCCCAGACCCTTGAGCAAGCCCACCAGTGCTCAGCGCGCTACCCTGCGCATATCTCTGAATTCGACGCCACAGGGCTTACCGAGCACAACCATGAGGGGATAGCAGCGCCCTTTGTTCAAGAGTGCCCGATTCGCTATGCACTTGGCCTGGTCGATATTATCGACATCCCGGCCAATCAAACCAAACTCATCATCGGGGAAGTCCAGCTCGCCGAAATTCCTGACGATTCGTATGCCACGGATGGCACGATTTCCATATGCGAACATGGCTCTCTGGCTTCAACCGCCCTTGATACTTATTTCACCATTTCAGAACATGCCCGTCTTCCTTATGCAAAAGCGCCTCAAGCCAGAGAATAATTAGGAAGCACACTCTGCTGACTCGACGAAGCTTTCCCATTTTTTATGGAAGACACCCGCCTCCACATTGGTATAATTCTTGCCAAGCGCGGCCATCTTACTGCATCCCAAGCTTGCACCAGAAATGGCATGCCGGGATTCCAAGCACATTAAAATCATCCTATCATACCACCGTCCCCATGAGACTTTTCACCATTCATTTTTTCGCCCTAACCTACATCGTTAACACACTGTGTGCGGCTCCTGAAGGTAACATTTCAGATCTGAAACCCGTCGATAACTGGGATAAAATAGCCAATGGTGTATATGTTGCCACGCTGGGTGAGTCTGAAAAAATTTATCGCTACAGTGATCTTGCAGGCGAACCTCCTAAATTCTCAGCTCTGAACCAACTCGCCGATACGCCCCTGGCCAAGGCACTCACAAACGCGCGTTACCGCCTCAGTCCGGATCACAAGATGATGGTCTACATCCCGACTGAGCCTGACGAGAAAATCTATGGTTACGGCCTGCAGTTTGATAAAACCATGCGAAGCGGCAAGGTTATTGAGCTCAAGGTGGATCACTACAGTAAGGACGGAGGCTCTACCCACGCACCTGTCCCCTTCTACATCTCGAGTAAAGGTTACGGAGTCTTTTTTAACACCGCTGCTTATCTGAAACTTTACAACCAAGTATGCAACCGCAAGGATTCGCCAGCACTGCCCGAGGAAGTCGATCGCAATCCCCCCGCTGATGAAAAACAGTCCGGCCCATGGCTGGCAGTACCTCCAAGTGATGCGGTCGAGGCTTACGTTCAAGGCGAGGGCCTTGAGCTTGTTGGATTTACAGGCACAAGCCTGCAAGACATCGTGGCCCGTTATAATCTGTATTCAGGTGGTGGAGCCATGCCTCCACTATGGGGCTTGGGTTTCTGGCACCGCACTCCCGCTTCATTCAGCGCTGAAGAAACCGAGCAAGAAATTGCAGATTTCAAAGATCACAACATACCACTGGATGTGATCGGCCTCGAGCCAGGCTGGCAGTCTAAATCCTACCCATGCACCTTCGAATGGCAGAAAAAACGCTTTCCTGACCCAGCGGCTTTTACTCAAAAACTGCTCGATGATGGCATCCGACTCAACCTCTGGGTCAATCCATACATCTCCAAGCATGCCAGAATTTACGAAGATATGTATCCCCTTTCCGGCTCGCACACCGTGTGGCTTGGGATAGCGCCTGACTACATGCTTCCGGAGGCACGTAAGGTATTACTGGATCAACACAAAACAGATCACTTTGATATCGGTATTTCTGGATACAAAATTGATGAATGTGACGGCTATGATTTCTGGCTGTGGCCAGACCACGCTACTTTCCCCTCCGGAACACCCGCAGAGGTAATGCGCCAAACCTACGGCATGCAACTGCAGCGTATGATCTACAAAGATCTCTACCAGAAAAACAACCGACGCACTTATTCGAAAGTACGAGCAAGCAACGGTGCAGCCTCCAATTACCCCTTCGTGATTTACTCCGACTCCTACGGTCACGATCAATATGTTACAGGCATTTCAGCGGCAAGTCTTGGCGGCATTCTCTGGTGCCCAGAAATCCGTAGTGCCCAAAACAGCCGTGAATGGATCAATCGCATGCACACCACGTGCTTGTCCCCCATGGCCATGCTCAATGCATGGGCGAGCAAGACCAAGCCCTGGACTTACGAGGAATCTACCGATGCCATCCGCCGCACGATTCAACTCCGCATGAGACTGCTGCCCTATCTCTACACCGCCTTTGCCCGCTATAATCAGGCAGGCATTCCTCCCGTTCGCTCCATGCTACTTGAGACTGGTGAGGCAAAAGCACTGGCCAAATCGGAAACGCGCAAACTTGATAGTGAGGTCGATCCTTACGGAGACGGCTTTCATCAAAAAATCATCGAAGATAATACCCTCTACATGTTTGGCCCTGACATCCTCGTTGCCCCATTCATCAACTCGCAAACAGAGCGCAAAGTAAATCTGCCTGCAGGCAATTGGTATAACTTCTACACTGGAACACTGGCAGGCAATGACACCACCATCGTGGTCACTGCCAAACAAACCGATGACATGCCACCACTCTTCGTCAAGGAGGGTGCACTCATCCCCATGCTTAAAGACCCGGTGAACCGGACCAATGACATAGAGGGTGCCACCATTGAAATTCGCCACTACGGCACGGAGTATCGTAGCTGCCAACTCTACGAGGACGACACCACCACCTTTGACTACATGAAAGGCATCTACAACCTCTATGAGTTTTCGGTAGA
>JBDQHQ010000088.1:0-8139 GCA_040264795.1 Akkermansiaceae bacterium
CGGCGTTTGCGGCTAGCTGGGCTGTTGGTTGCTCTTGGCATGTTTCTATGTTTTGGAACGGACGGTTATTTTCACACCCCCCGCAGTCTCGTCCATTCGGTCCCGGTTTTCTGTTGTTTAGATGCGCCGGGAAGGCTGCGTAGGGGCCACCCGTTTTGCGGGTGGTTGGCGTTGGCCGCCGGATTGGTGTATCATTACACCGGATTCTTGTTGATTAAGCAAAGGGAAGTGAAGCCCTGACGGCTTTCAAGTCTGCATCGGATACGAGGGTTGCCTTACCCAGATTGCGCTTACGCTTCTGGTTCTTCTTGGTAAGAATGTGGCGTTTCCCTTGTTTCCGGCGCAGGATCTTCCCTGTGCCCGTCACCTTGAATCGTTTGGCGACGGCCTTACGGGTCTTTGCTGTACCTTTTGATTTGGCCATGGGGCGGCGAAACTAGCGGGGAACTGCGCTTTTGCAAGGGGATTTTTCAGCTTTTTGCACTTCTCTCCACCCACTTCCCCATGCCTATGGATCCGGTTTGCACGGGGCTGCCGGTCTACTGGTCCTATTGTCTGGCCGCTATGCCCATGAGGGCGTAAGCCATTTTGGCCGCTGTGTAGGAACAGGCGTGCATGCCGGCATGAGGTGCAAGCTCGACGAGATCCATGCCGAGAATGCGCCGGTCCCGAGCAACATTCTCACACACCGCGAGTGCTTGCCACCAATCCAGCCCCCCGGGCTCGGGGGTTCCGGTGGCGGGCATCAGCGAGCTGTCCAGACCATCAATATCAAAGCTCAGATAGATGTTGGGCGGGAAATTGCCGGGGAGTATGTTCTCCGGGATACCCCATTGATGAAGTTCACGGGCATCCAGACAGGCAATTCCGTGCTCGTCGCGGTAGTCACGCTCCTCGAGACAAAGGTTGCGCACCCCGATCTGGAAGAGCGGAACACCCAGCTCATGAATGCGCCGCATGACACAGGCGTGACTCAAGGGGCTATCCTCATAGCTGTCCCTGAGGTCGGCATGGGCATCGATTTGTACCACCCCGAAATCCTGGCGCATCTCCCACAGGGCCATCACCGGAGCAAGCGAGAGCGTGTGCTCTCCTCCCAGCAAAACGGGAACCTTGCCTGCCTGAAAAACCGGCACAGATGCATCCTTGATGTTATCCAGACAGGTGTCGACATCCATCGCGCAATCGACCGGGGAAGCGGTGTAGATCCCGAGCTCACCGGGGCAGGATACCCCGTCAAAGGCTTCCAGCTGGTAGGAGGCTTCGATAATGGCCGCCGGCCCCTTCGCAGTGCCCCCGCCATAGGAAACGCTCTTTTCCAAGGGCACGGGAATAACGTGAAAGCGGGCGCTTTCAGGGGGTGATTGTGGATATTCCGAGGACAGGAAATGAGACATGTCAAAAATCAGGAAAGACGGTTGCGGTAATCCGGGTAGTCGAACTCCCGGTCCAAGATGATGGCATCCGAATCCGGACGGTAGCGGGCAATCGCGGGATGATCAATGCCGTTGAAATGATTGGTCTTGACCATGGAATAATGGGCCATGTCAGTGAATACGAGCCTGTTCCCGGGCTGCAGACGGTGATCAAAGGACCACTGGCCGATCACATCGCCCGCGAGGCAAGTTGTTCCTCCCAGGGTGTAGGTGTGCTCCTTTTGTCCGGGATCTGCCGCGCCGATGATCTCCGGGCGGTAGGGCATTTCCAGCACATCGGGCATGTGGGCGGTAGCGGAAGTGTCCAGAATGGCAATGTCCTGCCCGTCACTCTCAAAACAATCCATGACACTTGCTATCAGAAAACCGGTGTTCAGGGCCACTGCCTCACCCGGCTCAAGGTAAACATCAATATCGTAGGTTTTTCTGAGGTGGCGGACCAATTCGATGAGTAGCTTGGTATCGTAATCCGGCCTGGTGATATGATGCCCGCCGCCACAGTTGAGCCATTTGAGCCGGTACAGGAGTTCACCGAATTTTGCCTCCACATGCTCGAGGGTGCGCGCCAGGGTGTCCGCATTTTGCTCACACATGGTGTGAAAGTGCAGCCCCTCCACCCCCTTTAATGCATCGGGCCCGGCACCGGCCAGCGCATCGGCACTCACCCCGAAGCGGGTTCCTTCACGGCAGGGATTGTAGATGCCGGTTTCGACCTCCGAGTACTGCGGGTTGATACGGATGCCAAATGAGGCCTTGGTGTCATCAGCCCCGGCCAGCTGCTGGAAACGCTGCCACTGGGTCAGGCTGTTGAGTGTGATGTGGTGACACTTTCGGCGCAGTATCTCCATCTCCTCGTCACGGTAGGCCACAAAGTAGGCATGCACTTGGCCCCCGAATTCCTCGAAGCCGAGCCGGGCCTCGTTCATGGAACTCGCCGTTGTGCCGTGAAGCACCTGAGAGATCTGCGGGAAGGTGGACCACATGGCATAGCCCTTGAGAGCCAGGATGATCTTGGCACCCGAGTCACGCTGCACCTCATCAAGAATGGCAAGGTTACGGGCCAGCAGGCCCTCATCGACGAGGAAGCAGGGAGTCGGAAGCTCCTCTCTGCAGCATATTTCCTCGATACTCTGGGGCATGGCTCAGCTGGGCTGTGGCTAGGGGTTGTGCTGGCGCAATTGCTCGAGGAAGGGTGCCCCGTCGACAACCTCCCATGGCAGACCGTATTTGCCCAGGGCCTCCATGAAAGGATCGGGGTCGTGTTGTTCCATGTTGAAGACCCCGGGCTTTTCCCAATGGCCCTCAAGGATCATCTTGGCCCCGATCATGGCGGGGACCCCGGTGGTGTAGCTGATAGCCTGCGCATTGGTCTCCCTAAATGCCTCCTGGTGATCACAGACGTTGTAAATGTATTTTTGTAGCCGCTGCCCGTCCTTGACGCCGTCCATGACACAACCGATGCAGGTTTTGCCCTTGGTCAGCGGGCCTAGTGAAGCCGGATCCGGAAGAACCGCCTTGAGGAACTCCAGGGGAGCAATTTTGTGTCCCTCAAAATCAATTGGCTCGATAGCCGTCATGCCGACATTTTGCAGCACATTGAGGTGGTTGATGTAGTTGGCGGAGAAGGTCATCCAGAACCGGAGGCGTTTGATACCCTTGAGGTGCTTGCAGAGCGATTCCATCTCCTCGTGGTAAAGCAGGTAAATGTCACGGGTGCCGACCTCAGGGTGCGGAAATTCAAACGGCTGACTGAGCTCAAGGGGCTCGGTCTGCCGCCACTGCCCTTCCTGCCAGAATCGTCCCTTGGCCGTGATCTCGCGGATGTTGATTTCCGGGTTGAAGTTGGTGGCAAAGGGCAAACCGTGATCACCGGCATTGGCATCAATGATGTCGACGGTGTGAATTTCATCAAAGAAGTGCTTCTGGGCGTAGGCGCAGAACACATTGGTGACCCCCGGGTCAAAACCCGATCCCAACAATGCCGTGATCCCGGCGTCCGCAAAGCGCTGATGATACGGCCACTGGTACTCATAGGAAAAGCGGGGGTCATCCTTGGGCTCGTAGTTCGCGGTGTCCAAATAGTGAACCCCGGCTTCCAGACAGGCCTCCATCAGTGACAAATCCTGGTAGGGCAGCGCTACGTTGATGAGGATATCGGGCCGGACTTCCTCCATCAGGGCGACAACCGCGGCCGGGTCATCAGCATCGACTGTGGCAGTGCGGATAGGACCATCGATTTCGCCTGCGATCTCCTCGCATTTGGCAAGCGTGCGGGATGCCAGCGTGATCTGGCCGAATGTATCCGGAAGCTGGCTGCATTTGTGAGTGACAACGCGGCCGACACCGCCGGCGCCGATAATGAGCGTGGATTTCATAATAACTGGTCTCTATGGTTGATAGGTCAGGTGTTGGGTGACTCAAAATAGGTGTAGCCATCAATGCTTTCACGATAGGCGTTCATGAACTCGCGCCGTTGCCCGGGAGTGATCCTGCCCTGCTCCACGGAGCGCTCAGCCAGGGAGCGGAAACGCTCGATCAGGTTCTTGGGGTCATACTCGACGTAGGAGAGCACATCCGCCACACTATCCCCGGCGAGCTCGCGCAAATATTGCACCTTGCCATTCTCAAATCCCACACTGACCACATTGGTGTCACCCAGCAGGTTGTGCAGGTCACCCAACGTTTCCTGATAGGCGCCAACCAGAAAAACACCGAGCAGATAGTCCTCGTTGTCTTTGAGCCCGTGCAGGGGGATATGATTCTGCGGCTCACCGTTAATGATGAAATGATCAATCCGGCCATCGCAGTCACAAGTGATATCGGCCAAAGTAGCCTTGGCGGTGGGTTGCTCATTGAGGCGGTGAATGGGCATGACCGGAAAATACTGGTTGATCGCCCAGGAATCCGGGAGTGACTGGAAGAGACTGAAGTTGCCGTAGTAGACATCCAGGAACGGGCTGTCCAAGGCCAGCTCCTCGGGAAGCTGATCGAGATCCGTAGCCATCTCACTGATGCGGTTGATGATACGGACAAATAGCGAGCTACAATACGCACGCTCATGCAGCGTGACATTGCCGTGCCGGAAAAGGGAGAAAATTTCATTCCGGTAGTAGCAGGCGTCATTGTAGCACTCCTGCAGGTTGTCGCCACTGAGGAAGTCCTCCACATCATGCAGTTTGACCAGAAAGGGGTGCGGGTCATCGGGCATGTTACCAAGGGCGGTGTCTGCAGACGGGCTGTTGACCTCAAGCACATTAAAAATCAGAACCGAGTAATAGGCCGAAACCGCCCGCCCGGACTCGCTGATGATGGTGGGATGCTTGGCTCCGCATTCATCACAGACGGTTTTGATCACATCGATGATGTCGGCAGCATATTCCTTAGTACCGTAATTGCGGCTGTTGTGATTACTACTCGATGAACCATCGTAATTGATCCCCAGCCCGCCGCCGATATCAAGCAGACCCATGGGGGCTCCCATCTGCACGAGCTCTGTGTAAATACGCGTTGCCTCCTCTGCCGCCTCCCTGATGGCCCGGATGTCCGGAACCTGAGAACCTTGGTGGTAATGAAGCAGGCGGAGATTAGCCAGCTTGCCGTGTTCTCGCAGCGTATCCACGGCATGGATAATCTGGTTGGCGGTGAGGCCAAATACACTGTTCTCTCCACCGGACTTTGACCAGTGACTATTGTTAGATGTTGAGAGCTTCGTGCGTATACCCAGTATCGGCTCCACCCCAAGTGCTGCGGAGCGCTCCAGAATGAGGTCAAGCTCACCGGGCATCTCCAACACCAACACGGTCTGCAGCCCCATATGCAAACTCTGCAAGGCAAGATCAATAAACTCCTGGTCCTTGTATCCATTGCAGATGATGTAGGCCTCGGGGTCATGCATGTAGGCCAGGGCCGCGAGCAGCTCAGGTTTACTACCGGCCTCGAGACCAAAATGATACTTTTCACCGAACTCGGTGATTTCCTCAATCACCTGCTGCTGCTGATTGACCTTGATGGGATATACACCCCGGTATTCCCCTTGGTAATCACTCTCGGCAATGGCCTCGCCGAAAGCCTCGTTGAGTTTGCAGATCCGCTCAGCGAGAAGATCATGAAACCGGAGCAAGATGGGGGTGTCCAGACCCCGCTCACGGATTCCGGATACAATATCGGCAATGCTCGCCCGCTCCGTGTTGCCCTCCCTCGTCAAATGAACCAGAAGATCACCATCCGGACATATGCTAAACAGGCCATTGGCCCACCGGTCAACGCCATATAATTCGTTTGCTTGCTTGGTACACCATGAAACTGGTGAAGGCGGCTTGTTCATTGTCGGGTAAAGTAAACAGCAAAAAACCTGACGTCTTCGTCGCGGGGAATGTCGGGTGCTTGTAAGTGGGTTTTCGGACTTTGAACAGAACATTTGCACCTCAATGGACAATTTCTGTGCCGGGGCGGACAAGGCTGTATTTGCGGGGCTCTGTTCACACCGTAAAACCAGGCCGGGGAATGCATTCTCAAGGCATGTTTTTCATTGACAGAAAGGGCGTTGATTCATATACGCGACCCAGGTGATAAGCGTGTATTTCGAGCTACGGGAAGCCTGCCTCCTGCTGGCGAGAAACCAGCCATATCCAGGCACCTCAAAGGCGCCCTGCCCGGCAGCACCCAATCACCCTACCAGATACACTAATCGACCCATATGATCCACCCATCGACCGAGCTTCGGCTCGTTGACCCAGCCATTGGCTACGGCGTGTTCGCCACTGAATTCATCCCGAGAGGAACCATACTCTATGTTCAGGATGAACTTGAAATCAAAGTCGCCCCCCAAGACTACCAACTGATGCACCCCGAGTGCAAACTCACCTTGGACAAATACTCGTTTGTCGGCCCGGACGGCATGCGCATCCTCAGCTGGGACTTTGCCAAGTACGTCAATCACCGCTGTGAGTGCAACTCCATGAGTACAGGTTGGGGGTTTGAGATCGCGCTTGAGGACATCCAAGCCGGCGATGAAATCACCGATGAATACGGCCTGTTCAACCTGGAATACGAGATGCCGGTATCTTGTCGCTGTGTCAACTGCCGTACTGTCGTCAAGCCCGATGACATCGAGAGCTACGGTAAGAAATGGGACAGGCGGGTGAAGCGGGCGATGCTCAAATTCGAGGATGTTGACCAACCACTGCTGCCGCACATGACTGCTGATGTTCTGGATAGTGTGATGACGTTTCTTCGCGGTGAATCGCCCTATCTCTCGGTGACAACCTTGAAACACAGCCAGCTCACCCCGACACCACATCACGCAATCCTGGTCTAGAACCAGATTCAAGCACGTAAGTGAAAACGTCAGACTCCCCCCACCCGGCCTTGACGTGGGGGCAGGTCTGACGTCTAAATCTAATCCATGCGAACGCTGATCAAAAACGCCCTGCACAGCAAGGCGTTCATGGACTCCATCACCATTAAGGGTTGGGTGCGCACCCGCCGGGACTCCAAGGAGTTTTCTTTTCTCGAGATGAACGACGGCTCCTGCCTCGCCAATATCCAGTGCATTGCCGATGCCGGCATACCCGGCTACGGAGATATCACTAAAATGACCACGGGAGCTGCTGTGGGCATTACCGGTAAACTGGTCGAATCCCCGGGCAAAGGACAACAGTGGGAAATTCACGCCTCGGAAGTCGAACTCATCGGCGAGTCCCCCGCTGACTACCCACTGCAGAAAAAAGGCCACAGCCCGGAGTTTATGCGTTCCATTGCCCACCTGCGTCCACGGGCCAACCTCTACGGAGCCGTGTTCCGGATGCGTTCCCGCTTGGCCCGTGCGGTTCATCGCTTCTTCGATGAGCGGGATTTCACCTATGTGCACACGCCGATCATCACCAGCTCAGACTGCGAGGGCGCGGGCGAGTTGTTCCATGTCACAACCCATAACCCGTACAGTAACCAACAGCCCCCAGCGGCCGACGGTGCGGCAAAGCCGGGAGGAGGGCAAGCTCCAGAAAACGATTTTTTCGGTAAGGCCGCCTACCTCACCGTCAGTGGTCAGCTCGAGGGTGAGGCCTTTGCCACAGCACTCTCCAACATCTACACCTTTGGCCCCACCTTTCGGGCGGAGAACTCCAACACCTCACGCCACGCCTCCGAGTTCTGGATGATTGAGCCTGAAATGGCATTCTGCGACCTCGAGGGAGATATGGATCTTGCCGAGGAATTTACCAAACACCTTGTCAATGACACCTTGGAAAATCATGAGGGCGACCTCGATATCTTTGCCCGTTTTGTGGACAAGGGACTCATGGAACGGCTCCGCTTCGTCGCCGAGAAACCCTTCCAACGCGTTTCCTACACCGAAGCGGTTGAAATTCTGGAAAACAGCGGCCAGAAATTTGACTACCCTGTCAGTTGGGGAGTGAACCTCCAGTCTGAGCACGAGCGTTTCCTCACCGAGCAGCACTTCCAATGCCCGGTCACCGTCTATAACTATCCCAAGAGCATCAAACCCTTCTACATGCGCACCAATGAACCGGATGCCGAGGGCCGCCTGACCGTCACCGCCATGGATTTACTTGTGCCCGGTATCGGCGAGATCATTGGAGGAGCCCAGCGCGAGGAGCGCATGGATATCCTGCGCACCAACATGCAGGAAGACGGCCTCAGCCTTGAAGACTACGGCTGGTATCTTGACCTGCGCAAATACGGA
>JBDQHQ010000089.1:0-8079 GCA_040264795.1 Akkermansiaceae bacterium
ATCATACGCAACTCTGCGTTGACCATGCCCTTGGGTCTTAATTCAAGGCCCTCCTCAGCACTCTTTTTTGCCTCTTCGAGATTTTCCAAACCAAGGTATGCCTCGGCTTGATCCAAAAGAGCTTCAGCTTTCCAAAACGGCTGTTCAACAACATCGAGAAAATTGGTAGTTGCTACCAGTGCTTGCTCATACTTACCGGAGGCAACGCATGCCTTACCCAGCATCTTCCAGAAACTTTGGGGAGTTGCGCGCGGGTCGTCCATCGTGACCCCTTTGGTCAGGTAGTGCTGACTGCTTTTCATTTCACCGGCGTTAAAGCATTGGACCCCAAGCCAACGGTAAATAGGAGCCGGTATTTTGTCTTCGAAACCCAAATCACCAAGGGTATCAACTTCCTTCTGAAGCCTGCTTTTATCCTTCAGCGAGTAAGCGCTGTAAATGATGAGCATGCCACTGTTCAGACCATATTTTTGCTTGTCCAAGCGACTTGAGTTTTCCAATCCGGTGATAGCATCGGCATATTTTTTGATTTGATAATTACCCCAGCCAATCCAGTAATTAGCGTTTGCCTTGGTTTCATCACTGAGATCAGGAAACCCTTTCAATAAGGCTTCATAGCGACGTATCATATCGACAAAATCCTTATCCTCCTTCCTGATTCTTGCACTATTTTGCCATGCCAGCGCCGCCAGTTTGTCTTTTGGAAAACGCTGAATGAGCAAATCAAAATCCTTGAGTGCGGAAACACGGTCACCGAGTGCGAGAAATGATTTACCACGCATGGCAATCACATCAGGCGCACGCTTATCATCGGCATGCCGGGCAAGAAAAGAGGTGAAATCACGGACCGCTCCATTGTGATCCCCAGACAAGGATAAGCACCAACCCCTCTTGAAATAGAGGTTAGCTTGATTTTTCACTCCGATGATTTCCGAATCTATCTGATTATACGCAGAGGCAGATTCACGAAATTTTTCATCATCAAATAAGGTTTCTGCCTTCATTAGAAGGGCCTTGTGAATCCGCTCGTGCTTCGGATATTGGACCTGATAGATCTCCAGAAAAGCATCGACTTGCTCCGGTATATTTGCCCCCTTGATATTATAAAAACAGAGCAAGCGAAAGTAGCTCGCTTCAAAAGCTTCCGCAGAACCGGGCACCTGTCTTTCAGCAAGGGAAAATAACTGGATCGCCTCATTGTATGACATCAATTGATAAGCACTTCGCCCTGCAACGGCATATTTGACGGCCTCGGTAGAGGGAGTTCCGGGATACCCACCCTTGTTGAGGGTATCCAAGACCCCTTGATAATTTTTTGCAGCATACATACTATTCATCAAGGCTGCTTGGGCCCTTGGCTTAAGCTTGTCCTGTCCTGAGAGCAGCACCGCGTTGAAGCATTTGCCCGCAGTAACCAGGTCTTTTTGCTTCAGTGCCAGTAAGCCCAAATTTAAATGAGCCTCAATGCGTAGCTTCTCTTCAACATCAGGCTGCAATAGTGCTTCAAATTTTGCCCGGGCCTTATCGTCTTCTTTTTTATCTAGGTAGAGAAGCCCCAGTAAAAGCCTGGCACTCTCTCGGTAATTGGTCGGCGCTTCGTCAGCACTTTCGACCAGTGCAAATGATTGTATCGCTCCGTCAATATTGCCCGCATATCGCAAACAGGATGCCTCTTGAAATCTGCCCCGGTAACGATCAAGTGGCGTGGGTGCCATATCCGCTAGCCTGCCAAAGTGAATGGCTGCCTGATCATACTTTTTCTCACCTGCTGCAATCCATCCGAGCCTATTTGATGCGAAAGCCACATAGCGACCCTCTCTGTATCGATTTACCACACCATGCAGCACTCTTTTACCCTGATCAATGTCCCCTGATTGATAATAGCACTCACCGAGGTAATAACCGGCCGCCTGATTATTTACATGATTGGGGAAACGCTCCATGTATGCCATTAACTTGGGAATGACTCGCTGATAGGCTGCCACCCTCAGAGACTTGTCCTCCGTATTGTTGGCTTGCTGATAGAGTTGCCTACAGAATTCAAATTGATCCTCAGCCGGATCTGCAATGAGCGGGGCTTCCTGAGCACTGATCTCAGAATGAGACAAGCCCAGCCCCAGAAACAGGCAAAGTGCCAAGGAAAATGTCTGCATGCTGATTTTCATAGAGGAGATCGATTGAATCTAAAAATTTGAATGCCTTGAGCTCGCTTGGAAATTGAGGGTCATTGCCGCCTTTTCTGCACCTGAGTAGCAAATGAAATATTGGGGATGCCGGCTTTCTGACACACATCAATGACCTCGACAATCTTCTGATACTCGACTTTGCCATCGCCTCGAATACGTATCGCCTGATTCTTGTGCACTGCAGCAATGCGCGTGAGTTTGGCAAACAACTGGTCCTGGGTCATTTCAGCATTGTCGACCACTACGCCCCCGTCCTCACGGACATTAACGATGATTTCACCGACCGTCTGCTTGGCATCTGCCCCCTCTTCTGCAACAGGAACAGATACATTGAGCTCACGCTCACTTTGAGAAAACTGCATGGTCGCAATGAAAAATATCAAAAGCAGAAAGACCACATCGATCATCGGCGCCAGAGGAAAAGCGGCAGAGTCAGGTTCTCTGGTTTGAAATTTCATAGCATCAAAGAAAAGAGGGCCTGATTGTCAGATTCCGTGAATCTCGGGGCTATCATTGGATGGACTTGGCCCCGAGTTTGAGGACCGGCGCCTGTCCCCACCATCAGCCCTGCCTTGGTCTGCAGGTTGACGCCCTTGCGAGTCATATGAGTCATAATCCTCGTCCTCGGGATCATTCGAATAAACCGGTTTGGGCGCCACACCACCACGGCGGTTGTACTGTGCTGCCAGCAATGCCATCAAATGTGTGGCGGCTGCTTCCAGTTCAGCGATATACTTTTGCACTCTGCCACGAAAAACAGAATAGAAAATAACAGCGGTGATACCGATGACGAGGCCACTAGCCGTAGTCACAAGTGCCTGGTAAACACCCTCAGCCAGTTTGTTGGCATGGACACCCTCGTAATTGCCGCTGGCAATTTCCATAAACGCCCGGATCATCCCAATGACCGTGCCAAGCAAGCCGGCCATGGGTGCTATGGTGCCAACATCGTTGAGATAGCTGATACGGTGGGTCAAAATACCAGCCTGCCGGGATCCCTCAGCCTGAGCAACCTCACGCACCTCCTTGAAAGTCGTGCCCGTATTCTTGGTCATGAAATCGAGCGTTTTCTCGGTGATACGGGCGACACTCTGATTCTGTCGGTGGCATTGTGCCACCAGGCCAAGGTAGTCACGCTTTCTGATGAGAGCTTCAGCCGTACTCATGAATTTGTCACTCACTACGGAATTGCGGCGGATAGTGAAAAAATACACGAGGATCAAAACCACGCAGATCACTGATAAAAGCGCCAGAGGATACATCATGAACCCTCCCATCCAAAGGATTTCCATAATATCCTTATTCTCTCCGGAATCAGGAAAATCGACCACAGCGGGGTCAGCGGCCATTACATGAGATGCAGATGCTAGAATCATTGCCAGAATCGAGCCAAAGGTAACTAAATTGGATTTCATAAAATAGTGTTGGCGTCATTGTAGCCTGTTTTATCGTAGGCGCAAGCACGGGGAAGTTTAAGTGACAGCCTGCACCATGGACCAATCGCACACTTGCCAGCAGGGACATTGAGAGTAAGCTAAGTGCTGTAGCAAATAGGTCATATCGTATCGCCAACGAGTATCTACTTTTGACACACATTTTCCCCTGCAAAGGCCATGCCCGACATCCAGCAAAAACTCAGTCAAACCCCGCACAAACCGGGGGTTTACCTGATGAAGGATCGCTTGGGTGGCATCATCTACGTGGGTAAGGCACGTGACCTCAAAAAACGCGTCAGTAGCTACTTCATGCCCTCCCGCAAGATGCGCGCTGATATCAAAACACGGGCTCTCATTGACAGCATTGAGGACTTTGACATGCAGATCGTGCGCAATGAGCAAGAGGCACTCATCCTGGAGAGCAAACTGATCAAACAATATCGCCCGCGATACAATGTCAGCCTGCGTGACGATAAGCGCTTTTACATGGTCAAAGTCCAACTCAAGGACCCCCTACCCCGTTTCATGCTCACCCGGTTGAAGAAAGACGACGGTGCCCGCTACTTCGGCCCCTTTGTTCACTCCGTTGCCATCAAGGCCACCCTTGAATGGATCAACCGTGAATTTGGCCTCCGCACCTGCCGGCCTCGCAACCCCGGTGACAATGAATATCGTCACTGCCATGCTGATATCATCCGCTCATGCAGTGCGCCATGCGTGGGCAAAATTTCCGAGGAGGATTACCGCGCACGTGTCATGGAGGTTGTTGAACTGCTCGAGGGCAAGGGCAGAAGGGATCGCCTTCAGGGATTGCGGGAAAAAATGCAGCAGGCATCAGAAAAACTCCAGTATGAGAAAGCAGCACGGCTGCGTGATATCATCGACAACTTGGAAAAAACCCTCAGCCCCGCACGCAGTTTTGCCCGTGGTGGCGGTACAGTGCCCAGTACGGTAAAACCCAGCGAGGACCTGGAAGAACTTCAGCAAGCCCTCGGCTTGCCGGACAAATTGAGCATCATGGAGTGCTTTGATATTTCCAATGTATCCAGCAATCACATCGTAGCCTCGATGGTTCGCTTCGTGGACGGCAGTCCGGAAAATAAAGGATATCGGCGCTACCGCATCAGAACCGTCGAAGGGCAGGATGACTTTGCCAGTATGGCAGAGGTCGTGCGCAGACGTTACTCAAGAATCCTACAGGAAAACAACATTCCAGACACAGAACACTCTCAAGAGCAGCCGCTCGAGGCACTCCGAAGACTGGCACGTGAGGGCAAGTCCCGACTTCACATTCCCGATCTGGTTATCGTTGACGGTGGCAAAGGGCAACTGGGTATGGCCGTCAGAGAGCTCCAACGTCTCGGCTTACATGAGCTGCCTGTGATTGGTCTCGCCAAACAGCGAGAGGAAATTTTCAGGCCGGGCATTAGCGACCCCCTACTCCTCTCTCACGATTCCGGAGCACTCAAGCTCATGCAGCGTATTCGAGATGAAGCTCACCGTTTTGCCAACAATTACAATGAATTGCTTCTACGCAGGCGCATTCGGGAGAGCTTGCTGGATGATTGCCCGTCGATTTCTCCCAAACGCAAAGAAGCACTGCTGCGTCGCTTTGGTTCTGTGAAGCGCATCCGCAAGGCAGATGCCAAGGAGTTGGAATCTGTGCCCGGCATTGGCAAAAAATCCGCTCAAGAAATACACTCCTGGCTCAAGGAGCAGCGCTAAGCCCATACCCCCTGGTAAGACGGGATAACTAGCTGGCGAACTCCAGTGCACGCTGTTTCATCTGGGTAGCCATCAGATTGAGAGCGTTTGCCCGTGTTGGCGCGAGATGCTCCTTGAGGCCTGTTTGATCGATAAAACTCATATCAGCCTGTAAAACAGCATCTGGCGTTTCACCATCAAGCACCCGAACAAAAAGCGCAATCATTCCCTTGGTAATCAGGGAATCCGAATCGGCGAGGTAGTGCATGACCCCGTCTTCGCTTGAAGCATCCAGCCACACCTGGGACTGGCATCCTTTGATCAACCTGTCCTCGGTATGCTTATCTTCAGGAAATGGCTCGAGTTTTTTACCCAAGCCAATGACATACTCGTAGCGCTCAGTCCAATCCTGGAAAAAGCCCAATTCCTCGAGCAGCTCCTGTTTTTTGGACTCGATGCTCATCAGCACTATTGATGTTCTTGAATGAGGGGCAGGATGCGAGCCACCCTCTCCTTCATTTCCTTGCCGGGCTTGAACTTGACAATGGCCCGGGGTGGGATCTTCATGTCATGGCCTGGATTCTTAGGATTGCGTCCCACCTTGCCTTTCATCTCACGAACTTGAAAAGATCCAAAATTACGCATCACCACTGTGTTACCGCTGGCCAGCTCGCTGGTGACCGTCTCCATCATCGTCTCGATCACCTTAAGAACCTCAGCCTGACCAATGCCGGTTTTATTACTCAATTTGATAACGAGATCGCGTTTTGTTACTGTTTCCATTTTTATAGATATGTAGGGTATTTATGAATTGAAAATACGTGCCAAAGACCAGTTAGAAGAAGACACGCAAGATATGCGGACACTGGAAAACCATACTATGAAGTGTTTGTCTCGCACAAAATGTGACTAATTTCCCCTGCAGAGAATCCTCTCATCAATTTCGGTGAGCAATCGTTCCAATTCAGGCATTTCCACACCCAAAATACGAGCACGAGAGAGGGGCTCCCGCCATATTGAGTCTACCTCTACCTCTCGACCTTCCAGGTAATCGATCATGCTTGATGGGCGGTATGCCTTCATGGGTCTTGTGACCTCAATCTGCTGGTCTAGAAAATCATCTTCAATGTGGTGCCCCATGGCATTTGCTGCTGCCTGCACCTCTTTCATCAACCTGCGAATACGCTCCTCCATGCCGGGCCGGCGCAATAATTCCCCTGTATTAACACCCCCTTCGGCAATTGCCAGACCATTGAAAGGGATATTCCAAATCAGCTTCATCCATTGGGCTTTCTCCAAATCGGAGACAGCTTGAGCATGAATGTTGGCACCCTTTAGCAAGTCAACCAATGCCGCCAATCTCTGAGGAATCCTTGCCGAATCGGGCTCTAATTGCCCCACCCTCACCAGTCCGGAAGCGCTGTGACACAGCTGACCTGGCGCGGTTCTATTGATACATACAAAACACAAGCCCCCGAAGATACGCCAAGCTCCAAAAATACGTGCCAGTTCCTCCGTGCTACCAAGACCGTTCTGCAAACTCAAAATCAATGTGTTTTTGTCAATGAGGGGTCCGATCACCTCCCTGTAATGTTGGTTGGCCGTGGTTTTCCATGCGACGATTACCAGATCCACAGGGCCGATTTCCCCAGCCCTTCTGGCACACTGGACCGAGGGTAACTCGATGTCACCATGCACACTTTTGATGCTCCAACCATGCTTTTGAATATGCTCATAGTCCGATTTTAAAAGAAAATGCACATTGAGCCCTGACTCAGCCAAGCGGGCACCATAGTAACCTCCAACTGCACCGGATCCAACAATGGCAATTCGATTCATTCTGTAAACAAAGTTGAGCTTATCTGGTAATCCCCTGGCTTGTTACCCATCGGCTTGACATAATCAGGTTTCGTCCAGGCCATCGTCACAGGCTGCGTAATCCCTGATCGCTGCTGCCAGCCCACTGCAAAGTATTTCGATCTCATCCATGGAGACCGATAGAGGCGGCATGACAACCAGTGTGTCCAGCACAGGCCTGGTCAAGACTTGGTGGTCACGGGCCATCACGGACACCTTTTCACCTACTCGCAGGTGCCTGTCAAAAGACTTACCATCGTTCTTGCGAAGCTCGATACCGGCTATCATTCCACACTGTCTCACCTCATAAACCAGTGGTTCGCTATCAGCGATCTCGGCAAGTTTCGTAGCTAGAAATTCGATTTTCCCTTTTAACTGCTCAAGCGTTTGCTCTTGCTCAAAAACCCGCAAGCTAGCCAGTGCAGCAGCACAGCCAAGCTGGTTCGCCGTGTAACTGTGCCCATAATAAAATGCCCTGTCCGCACCCCCCAAAAAAGCCTCGTAAATTTCACCGCGTACCATGGTTGCTGCCAATGGTAAGTATCCCCCACTCAGCCCCTTTGCCAGGCAGAGGTAGTCCGGGATCACTTCTTCCTGCTGACAGGCAAACATAGTACCTGTCCGGCCAAAGCCGGTCATCACCTCGTCAAGAATAAGGTGGATACCGTGTCGGTCACACCACGTTCTGAGTTGTGCAAGCATTCCCTCCGGCCATGGGCGGATCTGATTTACCCCCTGGACCAGCGGTTCGATGATCACCGCGGCCGTCTTGGCAATCATTTCGGGAGTTAAGGAATCCAGATCGGCCATTCCCTGCAAGTGGGTCACCGGGTAACCAAACTTGCGGAATGGATCAAAAAAAGCCCCTACTCCCCCCAAGGATGCCGCGCCCATGG
>JBDQHQ010000090.1:0-7968 GCA_040264795.1 Akkermansiaceae bacterium
GCGAAGCAAATTTCTCAGACCACGGAGCCAACCGTCTGGGCGCTTCAGCCCTTATGCAGGGACTTGCCGATGGTTACTTTGTGATCCCAACTACCATTGCCAACTACCTCGCGGGCGAAGAGCCTGGAACCATCAGCACGGATATGGAAGAGTTCAAACAGGCTGAAGCCTCGGTCAAAGAGCGTATCGACCAACTCATCAATATCAACGGAACCCGCACAGTGGACAGTTTCCACAAGGAACTCGGCCTACTTGTCTGGGAGCAGTGCGGCATGGGGCGCAGCAAGGAAGGCCTGGAAGAGGCACTGAGACGCATCCCTGAAATTCGTGAAAAATTCTGGAAAAACGTCCGCATCCCAGGCGACGCGAACGGAATCAATACTGAGCTTGAAAAAGCCGGCAGAGTGGCCGATTTCCTCGAGTTCGCCGAGGTCATGTGCACGGATGCACTCAACCGTGAGGAATCATGCGGTGGCCACTTCCGCCTTGAATACCAATTCACCGAGGACTCCAAAGAGGTCAAGGAAGGCAAAACCCAACCCGGCGAAGCTCTACGCCGGGACAAGAAGTATGCCTACGTCGCAGCATGGGAATTCAATGGCGTTGGTGAGCCTCCTGTCTTGCACAAAGAACAGCTTGAGTTCGAAAACGTCCATCTCGCCATCCGCAGTTATGCCTAGAGCAATGAATAATTAAATGACTAAAGAATTGAATTAATGATCTATGGATAACCCGGAACTTAAGGCGCGCACCAAGATGTTTGCGCGACGTGTGATGGGAGTTGTCCGAGCCCTACCAAATGACAGAATAGCAAATCCGATAGCAAACCAAATCGTCCGATCAGGCACATCAGTAGCCGCAAATTACCGCGCCGCCTGCTTTGCCAAATCAAGGGCAGACTTCATCAGCAAAATTAAGATATGCATTGAAGAAACTGACGAAACCGCACTTTGGCTCGAAATCATCACCGAAGAAAAAATCATCGAACCCAAACGCATCGAACCACTGCACCAAGAAGCAAACGAACTCCTCGCCATCTTTTTAACTTCAGTCAAAACAGCCCGGGACAACCAATAATCCATTCCTCCACTTCTCCACTCCTTCATTATACTATCCATGAACTTAACACTCAAAGTCTGGCGTCAAAAAAGCATTGATGATGATGGCCTGATCGAAACTTATCAGGCTAAAAACATCCCCACAGAGGCCTCGTTTCTGGAGATGCTCGATATTGTCAATCAGCAGATCATTCTAGATGGTGATGAGCCCATCCACTTTGACTATGACTGCCGAGAGGGAATCTGCGGGCAATGTTCACTCACCATCAACGGGATCCCCCACTCCAAGGAGCGCGGTGTCACCGCCTGCCAATTACACATGCGCAAGTTCAAGGATGGCGATACTATCTGGATCGAGCCTTTCCGCGCCAAAGCCTTCCCTCTGCAGCGCGACCTCATGGTTGACCGCTCTGCCTTTGACCGCATCATTGCCGCCGGAGGGTTTATTGACGTCCGCACGGGATCTGCCCAGGATGCCAACAATCTGCCTGTTGCCAAAACTCGCGCAGATGCTGCCATGGACGCTGCAGCCTGTATCGGATGTGGCGCTTGTGTCGCAGCCTGTAAAAACGCGAGTGCGATGCTTTTTGTATCCGCCAAGGCAGCGCACCTCAATCTCCTGCCACAAGGAGCTCCGGAAAAAGACAAGCGCGTGCTTGGAATGGTTCGTCAAATGGATGCTGAAGGCTTTGGTAACTGCACTAACCTCTATGAGTGTGAGGCTGTATGCCCCAAGGAAATCAGTGCCGAGAATATCTCCCGCCTGAACCGCGACTACGCGGGAGCCCTGGCTAGAGAGGCTACGGTGTAATGCGCAGGGGCTCGATGAGCTTCCAACAGGCTAGCCCTTAATTTAAGGGCACACATACCTCTCATCTTGCATATTTACCAAGCCTCTGAGGCTGCTCTTATTCCTGGCGGCAAGCGGCTTATTTCGCCATTTCTCTTGAATATCACGCCCTTATATGCCATCTCCCCGCCTCATGGCCGACAAGTCCTTCCAGTCTCTGCCCGGGTTTCGCGACTTTACTCCGCGTGACTGCGCGGTTCGCAACTACCTGTTTTCAGTGTGGAGGGACGTTGCACACCGTTATGGCTTTTCTGAGTATGAGGCACCCATTGTTGAGTCTACCGAGCTTTATCTGAAGAAAACAGGTGGTGAAATTGCCACGCAGCTTTTCCGTTTTCAAGATCAGGGTGGGCGCGATATCACCCTCCGTCCCGAGCTCACCGCCTCACTGGCACGCATTGTGGGAGCCAACCAACGTGACTACCCAAAGCCCCTTAAATGGTTCGAGATCGGTCCCTGCTTCCGTTACGAAAAACCCCAAAAAGGCCGCGGCCGTGAATTTATCCAGTTTAATGCGGATATCATTGGCGAGTCATCGGCGAGTGCTGATGCTGAGCTGATTGCATTAGCGATCGACACCATGCTTTCCCTCGGATTTCGAGAAGGTGACTTCGTCATCAGGGCCTCCGATCGTGAGAGCTGGCTCACATTCTGCAACGATCACAACATTTCTGACCCCTCCGAGTTTTTACCACTCATTGACCGCTTCGAAAAACTCAAGCCTGAGGCTCTGGACGAGCAGCTTGCCGGCTTCAATCTCACTCGGGAGCAGGTTGAGGGCTTTATCAATAACCCCGCAAATGCATCTCAGGCTTTTAACGAGATCAAAGAAAACCTCGACGCGCGTGGCCTGGGAGAATTCCTTGAGCTCGATCTTACAATTGTCCGCGGTCTGGCCTATTACACCGGTGCTGTCTTTGAGATTTTTGATACCAAGAAGTCCATGCGTGCGGTTGCAGGCGGCGGGCGCTATGACGGTCTCCTCTCAACGATGTCAAACGGCTCGGCTGATTTACCAGCTACAGGTTTTGCCATGGGAGATATGGTCATCCGCAATTTTATTGAGGCAACACCTAACGCAAAACTCGAGATGGAAGCATGGCTGGCTCGTAATGCCACAAGCGATGTATATCTCATTGTTGCTGATGAAAATAATCGCAACGAGGCCTTGGGTGTAGTATCCAAGCTACGCCGCAGTGGCATCTCGGTTGATTACCCGATGATCCAGCTCGGTGTTGGCAAGCAATTCAAAAAAGCCGAGCAATCCGGGGCTCGCTTAGCCCTCGTCGTCGGCTCTGAGTTCCCCGAGATGCAGCTCAAGAACCTGTCCTCACGCAGCGAGGAAACCATTCATCCCAATTCCAACCTGGTCGAGACCATCCAAAGTCATCTGGATTCTCCCGACGGCCCGCTCATCGCGTAGCAATCCTTTTTCACTATTCAACATTCACTATTCTTATGCGAACCCATACTTGCAACGAACTCCACCACTCCAACATCGGTGAAACCGCAACTTTGATCGGCTGGGTCAACTCCAACCGTGACCACGGTGGCGTTGCCTTTATCGACCTGCGTGACCGCGAGGGCATGACCCAGTGTGTCTTCCGCCCTGAGGAAAACTCTGAAGCCGCCGAGCTCGCCAAGTCACTGCGCAGTGAGGACGTCATTCAAGTGACCGGTAAGGTTGAAGAACGCCCTATTATCGAGGGTGTCTCTACCGTCAACCCGGACATGGCCACCGGCAGTATTGAAATTTCAGCCAGTGAGCTCACCATCGTCAACAAGTCCGAGGTGCTCCCCTTCCAGCTCGACAAGGAACTCTCCAACGAGGACCTGCGGATGAAATACCGTTTCCTCGACCTGCGCCGTGAGCGCATGACCAACAATCTGCGCCAGCGCCACCGCATCACCCAGGCCAGCCGCAATTTCCTCGACGCAGACGGCTTCTGTGAGGTAGAGACCCCGATCCTCTCCAAATCCACGCCGGAAGGCGCGCGTGACTTTCTGGTACCCTCCCGCATGCACCCAGGCTGCTTTTACGCCCTGCCCCAGGCACCCCAGCAGTATAAACAACTACTGATGTGTGGAGGTATTGAGAAATACTTCCAGATCGCTCGTTGCTTCCGTGACGAGGACCTGCGTGCAGACCGCCAGCCGGAATTTACCCAGATTGATATCGAGGCTTCCTTCGTCACGCCTGACGACATGCACGCACTTATCGAAGGGCTCCTCGGCAAAGTGTTCAAAGACACGCTGAATGCAGATATCCCAACAAAATTCGATCGTATCACCCACGAGGAAGCCATGAACACCTATGGCTCGGACAAGCCTGACCGCCGCTTCGGCTACCACCTCACCGAGCTTTCCGAAGAACTCAAGGACTGTGAATTCCGCGTCTTCTCCGGTGCCATTGCTGCCGGTGGTGTGGTCAAGGCCATCAACGCCAAGGGCTTTGCCGGTGCTTCCCAAGGACAAATTGAAAAACTCACCCAGACCGCCATCGAGGCTGGTTCCAAAGGCCTCGCCTACATTCAAGCCCGTGACAAGGACCGCTCCACCTGGCGCTCCCCCTTTGTTAAGCGCATGACCGATGCCGAGGTCGAGGCTCTGAGAGAAAAACTCAACATCGAGCCGGGTGACCTCATTCTCTTCGGTGCTGGCGACTGGGAAACTGTTTGCGAGGTGCTCGGCCGCATCCGCCTCTGCTGCGCGGAGCTCCAGAACATCCTCGAGGGCAATGACGAACTCGACTTCCTCTGGGTCACTGAATTCCCTCTACTCGGCTACGACGAGGAAGAAGGCAAGTGGAACGCCGTGCATCACCCCTTCACCCGCCCGATTACTGAAGACGTGCCCAAACTGATTGAAGCCACTACGGCCGAGGTGGAGGACGAGAGCCAGCGCTTTGCAGGCCTCCGTGCTGAGGCTTACGATGTCGTGCTCAATGGCTACGAGCTTGGCGGCGGCTCCATCCGGATCCATGAAGCCGACCTTCAGTCTGCCATGTTTACCGCCCTCGGAGTCACCGAGGAAGAAAAAGAAAGCATGTTCGGCCACATTCTCGACGCCTTTAAATATGGTGCCCCACCCCACGGTGGCATTGCCCTCGGTCTCGACCGCCTTGCCATGCTTGTCTGTGGTGAATCTTCCATTCGCGAGGTCATTGCCTTCCCGAAAAACAACAAAGGCATGGACATCATGTCCTCTTCCCCATCCCCGGTTGACCCGCTCCAGTTGCGTGACCTCCGCATCCAGACCAAGGCTAAGGACAAACCCGCAGCCCAACCACCTGTGGCTTAAGTCTCACTTAGCGATGGTTATCCACCGTCGGCGGGATGACGCTTGCTGAGGCTTGCAGGGCTAATGCCTCAGGGTGTTGGCGGTAGTGCTCACGCACTTTGCTAGCAAGTGCCAGCTTTACCTCGTCGCTCACGGGCGACGGTGACTCATCTGGCAGACATTGCACCAAGCCCCGTATCAGCTCGTCCTGGGGAGCTGCCACCATACCCTGCCATGAGGCGAGAAGCTCACGGTCAACACGCGCTGGCAAGGAGCCCATGATTCCCAGATCGTTCTGGTCGTGTACTAACAGCCCGGAGGTAGTGCCCCGGTCCAGGGTCAGCACCTGGAACAGGTAAAGTGTGTGGTAGGCGAGCTGCTCGGAGCGTGCAGCATCATCCGCATCCGGATATGTAGCCAAGGCGGCTTGGAGAATCTCCAGATAGCAGTCGATGACACTCTTACCAAAAACATTGGCAAAGTCCCTATCAGCAGCTGCGTTCTCCGTGGCGTAGCTTTCCAGGTAAAAATGGGTCACCCCGCGGTGCCGCCCAAGTGCCGGAATATAAAAATACCGGTCCCCCTGTGCGGCAGCATCCTCATACTGCTCGGGAGCTGTCTCCTTCATGCATTGCTCGAACTGCTCCCGGTATTCGCCGTGCACTACTGAGGGGTTTAAGTCTGCCATGATCCGCCAGTAGCCACTCGCCGGCGCCTCACCCTCTGCTTTCATCTCTGTCCAGCTGATATGGATGTGCACGGAGGGCGCGTGCGCGTTCTGCGGGTGAATGATCGTGGAAATCGCCGTGGCGGAGCCCAGTTTCTTCTCCGGCAAGTCATCGTAATGCACCTGGGAGACATTGACCGAGGCACGGTTGAACATCGCACTCTCAGCTGCGGAGTAGCGGTTACCGCCACCATGCTGGCCGCCGTCGCGCAGCCACTCCGTCTTTTCAAAGCTCACCTCATGGCCACAGGCGGATGAAACTCGCTCCAGCCCTTCGACAAAGCGCGCCTGAAGCATCGAGACAAGCTCGAGGGCATCAGCGGCGGAGGGAGACTGGGCTTTGATTAGCATGTGTTGTAAGCTAACCCGTTGAGAAAGATCTGCAAGACTTCAAGCACGGCACGATTTTCTCCTTTGTGTATAAACTCAGGCCCTCCCAACGTAAAAATACAGTGCACCACACGATCAAGATGATGAAGAACCATGACCCCATGAAAAAACGCAATGGGTTTAGCGCGGCACTTATACTGGTTTTAGCACTGCTCTATTCCCCCACCATCAACGCGGATGATAGCTCGAAGCAAGCAGCCGGAGATTTGGTCCATTCATCCAAAGAGCTCAAAGCCTTGTTTACCAGTGGCAAGGACGGCTATCACACCTACCGCATTCCCGCTCTGCTCAAAACCACCAAAGGCACCCTCTTGGCTTTTGCCGAGGGGCGAAAAGACAGCTCCGCAGATCATGGGAATATTGACATCGTCTTGAGACGCTCAGAGGACAATGGGAAGACCTGGTCCAAGATGCAGGTGATTCAGGATGACGGGCCGCACATCATCGGCAACCCCTGTCCGGTGCTGGATCGTGAGACAGGGCGTATTTTCCTACTTAGCAATGGCTCCCAGCACACGGAGGGAGATATCATCATCAGGGGAAAAGGATCTCGCGAAATCTACATCAGCCATTCCGATGATGATGGCAGGACCTGGAGCAAAAAAAGAAATATCACCGCGATGGTCAAGAAACCTGACTGGCGCTGGTACGCCACCGGGCCGTGCTCTGCCATCCAGATCCAGTCTGGCAAACACAAAGGAAGGCTGGTGGTTCCCGCAAACCATTCCTACCATGGCGCAGAGCTCAAAAGATGGGAATACCGATGCCACTCACTCTACTCCGACGATCGCGGAGAAACCTGGAAGATCGGGCAGTCATCCGCGGTAGGTGCGAGCGAAACCCAGATCGCGGAAGCGGCGCAAGACTTGTTGATCAAGGATATCAGGATGCAAACTCATAAAAAGGGCGTCCGTGCGGTTCGTTACAGCAAAGACGGGGGTGAGACATGGAGCCCGCTTGAGCACGACAAGCACAGAAAAGATCCGCGTTGCCAGGGCTCTGTGATCCGGCATGAAGATGTTCTGATCAGCTCGAATCCAAATAGTGTGAAACGTGAAAACATGACCCTCTATGTCTCCCAAGATCAGGGCAAAAATTGGCAGAAGGTGATGGCGCTTTATCCCGGGCCGTCTGCTTATTCCGATCTCGAGGTCACCGATGATGGCAAGCTGATCTGTCTCTTTGAAGCGGGTTTAAAAGGACCCTATGAAGGGATCTCCTATGCCTTGATTCCGGTGGAGAGGATTTTGTCTGCTGGTCGTGTTGAGGCAAAGGAGGGTGATTAGGGAGCCTTAATATCCGCTACGCGAGTAGGGAGCATTTTCCAGAGGAAAATGGTCGGGGAGACAGGATTGCCCCGACCCGTCGGGGCTGTGCCAGTGTCCAGACTTCCTCCTCCGGAAGTCTGTTTTATTGGATCGTGCGCTGACCTCGCCCCATCAGGCTGTGCCAGGGAGCAAGTTTCCTCCTCAGGAAACTTGGGATTAAGGAGCGCGTGATACACGCACTTCGTGTGCGCTCGAACTGCGTTCTCATCCTGGCTAACTTGCTCCGCAAGTTAAGAGCATTTTCCAGAGGAAAATGGTCGGGGAGACAGGATTGAGCTCGCTCCGCTCACTCTGTGCGAATGAGCAGAAATCCTCCTCCGGATTTCTGTTTATAGA
>JBDQHQ010000091.1:0-7960 GCA_040264795.1 Akkermansiaceae bacterium
CGCCCTTGCCGGAAAATTCAAAGATGGCTCACGTAAAAAAATACTGCTGCCACTTGTTCCCGAATACATCGGGTATAGCAACCAGTCTGTCAGCGAGGACATCTTCTGTGCATGCAGGCCTCTGATTCAAAAGATAGGAGATCACGACTTCAAATACAGGGTTGATTTTGATCATCTGGAAGTCGGTGATGATATCGCCGCTATCTGTGTGTCACGCCCTACCAATCCGACGGGTAATGTGCTGACCGATAATGAGATTTCTCACCTCAGTGAGCTGGCTGATGAGCACGATATTCCCCTCATTATTGATAACGCCTATGGGGCACCATTTCCCAATATCATTTTCACAGAAGCCACGCCGGTCTGGAACGAGCATGTGGTGCTGACTTTGAGCCTGTCAAAAATAGGCCTGCCTGGAACCCGCACGGGTATTGTCATTGCCAACGAGGAGATCGCTTCTGCCGTATCATCCATGAGTGCCATTGTCGGGCTGGCCAATGGCAACATTGGTCAGGCGATTATGGAGCCACTGATCCGCAGTGGTGAAATCCTTAAGCTCAGTGACGAGGTGGTGCGCCCTTATTACGTGGAAAAATCCAGACAGGCGCGCGCATGGGTGGAGGCGGAGTTTGATGATTCCTTGCCATACCGGGTGCACCTGAGTGAGGGTGCCCTGTTTCTCTGGCTCTGGTTTGAGAACATGCCCATCACTTCAAGCGAGCTTTATGAGCGCCTCAAGAAGCGTGGTGTGCTGATCGTCTCCGGTCATTATTTCTTCTTTGGAGATGATGACGTGGACTCCTGGCGGCACCGGCATGAGTGCATCCGCATGACATTCACCATGGATGAGCGCACGGTTCACGAGGGGATTAAGATCATTGCTGAGGAAGTCGCTGCAGCTTACGCAGCGGGATAAGCTGCTCCAGTCGATAATTCGTGATTGCAATTTCCTCAGATTCAAGGAGTCTCCGCGGCCTCATCACGCCGGTTTTTGAAACTTGCCGGCAATTATTCCCTACCGAGCATGACAGACAAGATTCGTAATATCGCCATCATTGCCCACGTTGATCACGGCAAAACCACCCTCGTTGATGAATTACTCAAGGCAGGTGGCGCCTATGGTGATCACCAGGAAGCCGGAGAGCGTGCCATGGACTCGATGGATCTTGAGCGTGAGAAGGGGATTACCATCAAGGCCAAGAATACCTCTGTAAAGTGGGGTGACTACACGATCAATATTGTCGATACCCCGGGTCACGCTGACTTTGGCGGAGAAGTCGAGCGGGTGATGAAGATGGTCGACGGTGTATTGCTGCTGGTAGACGCGCATGACGGGCCCCAGGCGCAGACGCGTTTTGTTCTTAGGAAAGCTCTCCAGCAAGGGCTCACTCCCATCGTCGTGGTCAATAAGATCGACCGTGAACATTCTGATCCTGCGGGTGTGCATGACCGCGTGCTGGAGCTTTTTCTTGAGCTTGAGGCGAATGAAGAGCAGTTCGAGGCTCCCTTTGTATATGGCTCTGCCAAAAATGGGTTTTTTATCAAATCCCTGGATGATGATCAGAAGGATGTCATCCCCCTGCTTGAGACGATCGTGGAGCACGTCTCAGCTCCTGATTCCGATCCTAACGCGCCATTCAAAATGTTGGCATCGAATATTTCATGGGATGATTACGTGGGCAGGGTAGCACTGGGTAAAGTGCAGTGTGGGTCTGTGAAGAAGGGTGACAGCATTTTCCGCCTTACCAAGGACGGCAAAACCGAGCGTGGCAAGGTCACCAAGGTTTTCGAATACAGCAGTCTTTCCAATCAAGAGTCTGCTGAGGGGGTTGCCGGTAATATCGTGGGTGTTGCAGGATTTGAGGACGTCGATATTGGCGAAACGCTCTCTGCTGATCCTGAGGCCGAAGCACTGCCTTTTGTCTCTATTGACCCTCCCACAGTACAGATGCAGTTTTCGATTAATGATGGCCCATATGGAGGCCGTGAAGGTAAACATGTGACTTCCCGTGCGATTCGTGAACGACTCCACCGTGAGGTGAAGACCAATGTGTCTATTGAGGTGTCTGACACGGATCAGGCAGGGGTTTTTGAAGTGGCTGCCCGCGGAGCGATGCAGATTTCGGTACTTGTTGAGACCATGCGCCGTGAGGGCTACGAGATGCTCGTTTCCCGCCCGATGGTAATTACTCGCAAGGGTGAAAACGGAGGCGTGGAGGAGCCTTTTGAAACTCTCTTTGTCGAGGTGCCTGAAGAGTATACGGGTGGCGTTATGAAAACTCTGGCCAACCGTCGTGCCCGCATCGAAGACATGGGTAGCAATGCCCATGGAGCTACCATTGAGGCAACGATCTCCACCCGTGGACTGATTGGCTTTGAGTTTGAGCTTTTGAACCTCACCAGTGGTCACGGAGTGATGTCTCACCTGTTTAAAGAGTACGCACCACACTGCGGTGAGATTGTTACCCGTAACACGGGCACTTTGGTAAGTATGAGCACGGGCACTGCCATGGCCTACTCGCTGCTGCCACTCGAGGAGCGTGGTAAACTCTTTGTCGCTCCCGGTGATGAGGTTTATGAGGGACAGATTATTGGGGAAAACCCACGTAAGGATGATCTTCCTGTGAACCCGGTGAAGGCCAAGAGTTTGACTAACCACCGTTCTGCCACCAAGGGGATCACCGTCGGTTTGGCACCTCCCATCAAGATGTCTCTGGAGCGTGCTATTGAATACATTGCCGGTGACGAGTTGCTTGAGGCGACTCCCAGCCACCTGCGTCTTCGTAAGCGGATCCTCGATCCGCACGAGCGTAAGCGCGCTGAGAAAGCCCGCAAGGCCGAGGCGGGAGCATGAGGTTTGTCGGGTTTGCCCCTTTCCGGGAATCAGGTGCGCGCTGGCTTGACCAGTGCCTTGGATCCCGAATCCGAGTAGAACCTGCGTGCCATTTACAAACGCTGGGGTGAGAAATGCATCAACCCGGAGTTTCAGGTCTTCAAGCCATGAGGCAAGGCAGTATTGCCAAGTGCCCTACCTCCAGGTATTGAAAAGCTCCAGGTCTTGCTCGGCTTTTTGGAGATTGGAGTCGCCATGTTCACGATAGACCTCAACTCTCTTTTCGAGTAATTCAGGATCATTCAGAGGGAAGAAAGGCTCTAGATCACGAAGCACGGGCAGTAAGTATTTTGAGCCCAAACGGGAAGCCAAGGTAATCCGGAGCTTTGACCTCGCGGCTTCCATCAAGCCGGATTCAAAGGGCTGTTGCAATAGCAGTAAAACCTCCGCTTCTTTTCCTGCGAGACGATCGGGGGATTCCTCAAGCCTCTGGTTGATCATGGTTAGACAATTTTCCACATTCAGAAAGTGAGGGAGGTGCCAGATCTTGCCTTTGATCTTTTTAATCAGGTCCAAAATTTCCAAATCCTCTGAGGTGGTGTTATTCGTTACCCAGAAATATTCCAGGCGGGCAATGCTGTAATCCAAGGGCATGTCATCTTTGAATGTCTCACAGTATTCGAGAAAGCGCTCGTTTGCAGTTCTGGCAAGGGCCCGTGCCCATATCGACTTTTCTCTCGGGTTGAGTGCTTCGAAGACGAGGTCCTTATTGTTTCTGAGGGTTTTGACGAGCTGCTTCAATAGTTTTGAACGCCTCAGGGCAGCGGTGCCATCGAACCAGGTTGCATCTTCCCAACCTGTTGTCTTGCGCTTGAGTCTGTGGGCCGTGGATGCCAAAGCATAATTGAAACGCAACGCGCTAATGCCGCTGTCTATGCCCTCGATGACAAGTCCCTCACGAGTGGCTTGATCAAGAATTTGTTGGATGGGGTCTCTGAAAGCCACTCCACCGGTTCTTGCAACTTGGAACTCGAGCAGGTTGCGGTCATCGGTATTGATCACTTGAAGCGCTTTGCCCAGCTCACTCACGTATTTTGAATTGGCAACACTGTGGGAGAGCACGCCTTCAGCTGCGTGGGTGCCTAATGCCCGATCGGCTGCGAGACGGTATGCCGGCCGCTTGAGTTTGCTGCGCATGAGCTCAACGGGTAAGGTTTTTCTCTTTTTGTAACACACAAACAAAAGGTCACTATCAAGAGTCTGATACACGCAGACTTGTGGAAAGACAGAGCCCAACGTTGCCATGATCAAGTTCACGCTCTCAAGTTTGATCTCATAAGCTTGCAGCCACTGGGCAAAAACGCCGTCCTCGTTAAGTTTATCGGAAACGGTTTGATAATACTCCCTGGTGAAGAGATTCGCTACGCCGACCCGTTGTGGATTAGGTGGTTCCGAGGCGATTAGATCAAAATATTCATCCTTATCTTTCAGGGCGAGCAAACCCTCCCGAGCGTCACCATAAATCATCTTTACCTTGGGGTGATTGGTGACGTCATAGTTCATCGAGGCGAAGGATTTGGCACACTCGGCAACCTGGGGCTCCAGCTCATAAACATCGACGCTCTTGACGCTTTCCACCTGCGCCAGCCAACCTGCGGTCATGCCCGTGCCCAGACCGATCACACAAGTGCGCTCCGGCTCGCTGTGATGAAGCAATGCTGGCAGCATGCTTACCATGATTTGAGTGGAGACATCACCGAGAGCGGTGCCGTCCGATTTGCCATTGTTGAGTAGGCTCAAATCATTACTCAGGGAGAGCGCTCCTGAGCTCTCAAGACCATCGTATTGATAAATGATTTCATGCTCATAAACGCGTTTTTCATGCTCTACGTTGAGGGGTGTTTGATGCTCTTCAAATAATGACCGACCAAAACCAATCGGGTTTTGTAACCAGTAGACAGTGAGTCCGGACCCTTGAATGACCAATGCCACAACAACACATGTTAGTCCGATGGTTGCCAATCCCGCGTAAGATGCGCGCCTTGATAGGGCAAAGAGGGCGATGCACAAAGCAACCAACAGGGCGGACGCAATGATGGATAACCAGGTGTAGTTGATGCTCAGCTGGGGGATAAGAACAAAGCCGCCCAGAATAGAGCCGGCTACGGCACCTGTAGTGTTGAAAGCGTAGACACGCCCGGTCTGCTGGCCCACCTCATCTTTGCCTTTGCCGATTAGTGATAAAATCAGTGGGAACTGGACACCTGCCAATAGTGAGGCTGGCAAAGCCAGGAAGCCTGCGATGATGAACCACACCCATAATTTATCCCCCAAAGGATAGCCCAGATAGCCAGCTTGCATGACTTTGCAGAAACGCACGAAGCCATCACCCCAAATGTAGGGTATGGCTATGGCCATGGCGAAAAGTGCCGAGACAAAGGCCAACAAGGCGTAGCTTGGCTTGAGATATTTGATGATGAGGGAATAGAGCAAGCCCCCCATGCTCATGCCAATGAGAGCAACGACGAGGATCAGACCGAAATTATATACAGATCCACCCAGCAGCGGTACGGATGACCTGAACCAGAGCAATTCCATGACGAAGAATGAGAAGCCGCTGAAAAAGGCAAGCGAATACAGGAGCCAGGCCGCGTCGTTTTTTTCATGATGGTTTGATGTTGGCTCCTGGGCGGCTTGGTGCATGGCTACTGTGTAATAGGCCACGGCAGCAAGGATCAGGTTCAGCCCGGCTGCCATCAGCAGGGACTTGGTATTGCCCAATACCTCGAGGCAGTAAAAATTAACAATAAATGCACCCATGACAGCTCCGGCAATGTTCATGCCATACATCAAAGCACTTGATCTCCTCACTTCGTCTTCATCGGTCTGAACCAAGCGTATGGCAGCAGGCAGAGTGCCTCCCATCAGGAAACAAGGGGCGGCGATGACGGTGATGGTGATGAGCATTTGTAGGAGAAGCGCTAACGAACCCATTTGCTGAATGCCGCCCGTCATGTAATAAAGTTTGTTGGCAAGGATCAGCAAGAGAGGGCTGATAAGTACCGTGAGACCGATGAGTAACTCGATCATTGCGTAAAAGCGGCCGGGCCTGACACTCTGATCTGCCTTGCGACCCAGTATCCAGCTGCCCAAACCAAGGGCACCCATGAAGACGGCAAGCACGGCAGATGCTGCCAAGGTTGATCCTCCGAATACCAGCCGGAATTCCCGCAGCCAGACGACCTGGTAGGCAAGGGAGCAAAAACCAGAGACGAACATAAAGAAGGCCAAACAAGCAGACCTCTGAGCTGGGCTGGAAAGCATGCGCGCAGAGTAGTTAAAAACCATCTATATGGCAAACTTGTTCCTCATCTCTTGATGATAAAGATCGCTCAAAGAGATCATATGCAAAAATTCTGCACTCATCCGGGCTTGCCGGGCGGGGAGATCCCTGCGCCTCAATCAACTTGAGAGATGCTGGCTAAAATACACGTAGCCAGAGTTGGTGAAAATGATGCTGGTCAAGCGGTGTGCCATTCCATCATCTTAGTCACAGCTATCCATGAAAGTTCCAAACATACAGATTTATTTCACCCTTGCAGCGTTGGTTATGGGCATCTTTTACGCGGGCTCAGTCAAGGCAGAGGTTCCCGTCATCACAGAGTTTATCAATCGCGCAAACGGAGAAGTTCTTGATCAGCGCGCGGACCGTTTGCCAGCTTATTACGGCAAGGCTGAGGCAGCCCCCTCGGCGCTCACTCCTGCGGGAACCGCATGGAAGGCGCGTTGGCAGACCCAGTTGGTCGTGCAGGCCAAGGATGACTATCATTTTGAACTCCGTGGCACGGGCTCGGGTTCATTGCAGATCGATGGCAAGGACCTGCTTGGGCAACTCAATGAGACCTCTGCGGCAGTCACACTTGCCGCGGAAGAGCACCCGCTGGTGATCACCTTCACCCCACCCAAGTCCGGGGATGCCCAGCTGCGCCTGTTTTGGAAATCATCCGGCTTTGGCTGGGAGCCTGTTGCCGCTACCTCGCTCAAGCAGCCTGCATCCTTGCCCGGCGATCAACACGCCTTGCTCCGCTCCCAGCGCCAGCTCATTGTCGAAAACAACTGCAACGCCTGTCACCAGAGCGAGCATCACATCGCCTTGCCTGAGGCGAGTGAAATGGGCCCCTCGCTCGCCGGTATTGGCAGTCGCCTTGATGAAGCCTGGATGGCACGCTGGATTGAAAATCCGCAAAGCCACCGCCCCGGAACACGCATGCCGGCTCTGTTCCACGGTGCGGACGCCAAGCAAAAGTCCGCCGACATCGCCGCTTATCTGGCGACGATGAAGTCCAAGACCGCGATCGCTGGTAACAAAGGCAACCAGGAGGCGGGTGCGAAGCTCTACAAGGCACTCAATTGCTACGCCTGCCATGACATGAACGAGCCTGGCAGTATCGAGCGCATTCCTTTGGTCAATATCTCCGAGAAATACCAGCATCATGCGCTCAGCGCTTTTCTTCAGAACCCGGGCAAGCATCACCCTGCTACGCGCATGCCCGACTTCAAGCTCAGCAAGCAGCAAGCGGCGGACCTCGCTGCATTCCTCAGCAGCTTGAAAAAAGAAGTTGCCAAGGAGGCCACCCCCGAGGGTGACGCTGCCAGAGGCAAGAATCTCCTCCTTCAGTCCGGATGCATGAATTGCCATGACGCTCCGGGGCATGAGAACCAAGCGAAGTTCAGCAATCTTGCTACTATGCTCAAGGCCACATCCCAATCACCACAGAGTGGTTGTTTGGCACCCAAGGGCGAGGGTAAAAAAGCACCGCATTTCTCTGCCGATCTCTCGGCATTGCAAAAGGCGGACGCGGCTCAAGTCACCCGCGCTCTGCAGCAAGACCACCCCGCGGAATACGCCCAGCGCCAGTTTGAGGCACTCAACTGCATGGCATGTCACAGCCGTGATGGGCAAGATGCCAGCCGTCTGATGCGGGTTGAGGAGGTTGCCCACATCGACATCTCTGATCCCAAGGCTCACGCAACAGGGCCTGAAAAACTTCCGATGCTCGACCACTTCGGCCACAAGCTGCGTGCGGATTGGATGGCAGAGCTCTTTGCAGGCACTCTGCCAGAGAA